>DATJPE010000076.1 GCA_035506535.1 Actinomycetes bacterium
GCGGCGTCGCTGCGTCAGGCTTTCGCCCATTGCGCAATATTCCCCACTGCTGCCTCCCGTAGGAGTCTGGGCCGTGTCTCAGTCCCAGTGTGGCCGGTCGCCCTCTCAGGCCGGCTACCCGTCGTCGCCTTGGTAGGCCGTCACCCCACCAACAAGCTGATAGGCCGCGGGCCCATCCCTAGCCGAAAAACTTTCCACATCGGGTGATGCCACCCGATGTCGTATCCGGTATTAGCCCCGGTTTCCCGGGGTTATCCCAGAGCTAGGGGCAGGTTGCCCACGTGTTACTCACCCGTTCGCCACTGATCCGCCCCCGAAGGGGCCTCACCGTTCGACTTGCATGTGTTAAGCACGCCGCCAGCGTTCGTCCTGAGCCAGGATCAAACTCTCCGTATAGGTCTATAGGCGTCGGGCTGGGCCCGTCGCCACCATAGAGAGAAGAAACTGGCTTGAGCAGACGAGCTAGTTCGTTTCGTCTGTCAAACCAAAGGAATCCGCCACGGGAACGACCTCGGGTCGAACGACCCGTCGCCGGCCCCGCGGACGGGGTTGATTGGCATTGACTTTCGGCACGCTGTTGAGTTCTCAAGGAGCGGACGCGCACCGACGACAGGCCTCTCGGCCGGTGTCGGGGCAACCGTTCTAACTTAGCCGGGCCACTCGGGGGCGTCAAATTGCCCCGCGGGCAGGTCCTTCGACCACGTCCGGTGCACCCTGGTGGGGTACCGACAGAAGTGTACGCCCCTGCGGAGGAGGGCAGACACTGCGTTTCCTGCCGAGCATCTCCCGGGGCGCCCGCCTGGTTTCCCCCGCCGCCGCAACGGCTCAGCCCTCGCGGATGGCCCCACCGACCGAGCGCTTCCCGCGGCGCAGGACCAGGTAGCGGCCGAACAGCCACGCCTCGTCGGGGACGATGGCCTCGGCGTCGGTGACGCGCAGGTTGTTGACGTAGGCGCCGCCCTCCTCCACGGCGCGTCGGGCCGCGGACCGTGACCCGACCAGCCCGGCATCGGTGAGCAGGTCGACGACGCTGGGTGAGCCGGCGGCGGGCACCACGACGTGCGGGGCCTCACGCAGCGCCGCGTCCAGCGTTGCCGGCTCGAGGCCCTCGAGGTCCCCGTGTCCGAACAGGGCTCGAGACGCGGCTGCGGCCTGCGCCGCGGCGGAGGCCCCGTGCACCAACGTGGTGACCTCCTCGGCCAGGGCACGCTGGGCCTCCCTCGCCGCCGGGCGCTCCTTCGCGGCCTGCTCGAGCTCCTCGATCTGCTCGCGGTCGCGGAAGCTGAAGACCCGGAGCAGCGACCCGACGTTCGCGTCCTCCACCGTGACGAAGAACTGGTAGAACGCGTACGGCGTGGTCATGGCCGGGTCGAGCCAGATCGTCCCGCCCTCGGTCTTGCCGTACTTGGTGCCGTCGGCCTTGGTCATCAGCGGGGTCGCGAGGGCGTGGACCCGGGCGCCCGCCACGCGACGGATGAGCTCGCAGCCGGCCGTGATGTTGCCCCACTGGTCGCTGCCGCCGAGCTGGAGTGAGCATCCGTAGCGCCGGTGGAGCTGGAGGTAGTCGTTGCTCTGCAGCAGGACGTAGCTGAACTCGGTGTAGCTGATCCCGCTCGTGGCGAGGCGCACGGCGACGGCCTCCCGGTCGAGCATGCGGTTGACGCTGAAGTGCTTGCCGACGTCGCGCAGGAACTCGATGGTCCCCAAGGAGGCCGTCCAGTCCAGGTTGTCCACCATCTCGGCCGCGTTCTCCCCCGTGAACTCGAGGAAGGGCTCGATCTGGGCGCGCAGCCGCCCGACCCAGCCGGCGACGACGTCGGGGTCGTTCATGCTGCGTTCCCCGGTGTCCTTGGGGTCCCCGATCAGGCCTGTGGCGCCCCCCACCAGCGCGAGCGGCCGGTGCCCGGCGAGCTGGAGCCGGCGTGCCGTGAGCACCTGGACCAGATGCCCGAAGTGCAGGCTCGGCGCCGTGGGGTCGAAGCCGACGTAGAAGGTCACCGGGCCTGCGTCGAGCGCGGTGCGCAGGGCCTGCTCGTCGGTGGACATCGCGAGCAGGCCGCGCCATCTGAGGTCGTCGAGGACGTGGGTCACGGCGCCGATCCTCCCCTACGGCGCCCGCCCGGCCGGTACGCGCTGACCGTCGGGTCCCCCGTGACCCACAGGCGCCACTCCCGGTCGGCCGCGGCGCCCACGCCCACCCGCGGCCCGTGGGCGACCGCGAGGTCGGGTACGGGGTGCCCCGGGGTGAGCGTGATCGAGGCGCCGTCGCGGCACAGGTCGGCGCCGTCGTGCTCCCGCCCGATCCCCAGCGCCGCCGTCAGCCGGGCGGGACCGCGGGCGAGCTCGGCGTCACCGCGGGCGGTGGTCCGGCGCGAGCGTGCGACGGCGAGCCCCTCGACCACCTCCCCCGCGCGCAGCAGGACCGCCGACGCCGCACCGTCCGGGCCACAGACCACGTTCGCGCACCAGTGCATGCCGTAGCTGAAGTACACGTAGAGGTGCCCCGCGGGCCCGAACATGACCGCGTTGCGGGGGGTGATCCCCCGGTAGGCGTGCGAGGCCGGGTCGTCCGGTCCGGCGTAGGCCTCCACCTCGGTGAGCCGTACGACGACGCCGTCGTGCTCCAGGTGGCGCCCGAGCAGGTCTCGGGCCACCGTCATCACCTCGCGAGCGAAGAACGTCCTCGGGAGGACGGGTGCGGCGGTCATGGACCGGGGGGTGCTCCGAGCCAGGCGGCCTCCTCCTCCAGCAGGGCCCCCAGGGCGGCCAGCTGCTCGCGCACCCGGTCAGGGGCGGTGCCGCCGTACGCCGAGCGCGCGGCCAGCGCGCCCGACACGGTCAGCACCTCGCGGACGTCCGGGGTGAGCAGGGGGGACACCTGGGCGAGCGCCCCGGCATCCAGGTCGGCGACGTCCACGCCGCGCGCCTCCGCGGCCCGCACGCACGAGCCGGCGATCTCGTGCGCCTCGCGGAAGGCGACGCCCTGGCGGACCAGCCACTCGGCGATGTCGGTGGCGAGCGCGTGCCCGGCCGGGGCGGCCGCCGCCATCACCTCGGTGTCGAAGCGCAGCGTCGCGACCATCCCGGTCATCGCGGGCAGCACGAGCAGGAGGGTCTCCACGCTGTCGAAGACGCCCTCCTTGTCCTCCTGCAGGTCCCGGTTGTAGCCGAACGGAAGGCCCTTGAGGGCGACGAGCAGGCCGGTGAGGTTGCCCACCAGGCGGCCGGCCTTCCCCCGCGCGAGCTCGGCCACGTCGGGGTTCTTCTTCTGCGGCATGATCGAGGAACCCGTCGACCAGGCGTCGTCGAGCCGCGCCCAGCCGAACTCCCGCGAGGTCCACAGGCACACCTCCTCGCCGAGGCGGGAGAGGTGCACCCCGAGCAGGGCCGCGACGAAGCAGAACTCGGCGGCGAAGTCCCGGTCGCTCACCGCGTCGATCGAGTTGGCGGCGGCGCCGTCGAAGCCGAGCTCGCGCGCGGTCGCCTCGGGGTCCAGCGGTAGCGACGACCCCGCGAGCGCCCCGGCGCCCAGCGGCGAGGACGCCGCCCGGCGATCCCAGTCCCGCAGTCGGTCGACGTCGCGGGCCAGGGCGTGGACGTGCTTGGCGAGCTCGTGGCCGAAGCTCACCGGTTGGGCGTGCTGCAGGTGGGTGAACCCCGGGGCGGCCGTGTCGACGTGCGCCACTGCCTGTTCCAGCAGGGCCCGCTGCAGGGCGAGGACCTGGCGTCCCACGAGCCGGGCGTGGTCGCGCAGGTAGAGGCGCAGGTCGGTGGCCACCTGGTCGTTGCGGCTGCGACCGGCCCGCAGCCGACCGCCGAGCGGGCCGAGGATCTCGAGCAGCCCGCGCTCCAGCGCGGTGTGGACGTCCTCGTCGGCGTCAGTGGGGCGGAACGACCCGTCGGCCACGGCCTCCTCGAGGCGGTCGAGCCCGTCCAGCATGCTCGCCAGCTCGGCGCGGTCGAGGAGCCCGGCCCGGTGCAGCACCCGGGCGTGGGCGCGCGACGCCGCGAGGTCGTACGGCGCCAGTCGCCAGTCGAAGTGCACCGACACCGACAGCGCCGCCAGGGCGTCCGCCGGCCCGGACGCGAACCGGCCCCCCCAGAGGCGGACCTCAGGCAACGCCGCCGCCGAGGTCGCGACGGGCCGCGATCTTGCTCGGGAGCCCCCAGATCTGGACGAAGCCCTTGGCGAGGGACTGGTCGAAGGTGTCCCCGGTGTCGTAGGTCGCGAGGTTGAAGTCGTAGAGCGACGCCTCGCTGCGGCGTCCGGTCACCACCGCCCGACCCCCCTGCAGCGTCATGCGCACGTCGCCGGACACGTGCTCCTGGACCTCGGCGACGAAGTGGTCCAGCGCCCGCTTGAGCGGGCTGAACCACAGGCCGTCGTAGACCAGCTCGCTCCAGCGCTGCTCGACGCCCCGCTTGAAGCGCGCGAGGTCGCGCTCGACCGTCACGTTCTCCAGCTCCTGGTGGGCCGTGATGAGCGCGATCGCCCCCGGTGCCTCGTACACCTCGCGGCTCTTGATGCCGACCAGCCGGTCCTCGACGAGGTCGAGCCGACCCACACCCTGTGCTCCCGCCCGGGTGTTGAGCTGCTGGATCGCGGCGAGCGGCGTGACCGCGGCGCCGTCGAGGGCGACGGGGACCCCACGCTCGAAGGTGATGACCACCTCGTCGGCCGGACGCACCTGCGCCGGGTCCTGCGTGTAGGCGTAGACGTCCTCGATCGGGCCGTTCCAGATGTCCTCCAGGAAGCCGGTCTCGACCGCCCGGCCCCAGAGGTTCTGGTCGATGGAGTACGGCGACTTCTTCGTGGTCTCGATGGGCAGGTCGTGCTCCTCGGCCCACTCGATCGCCTTGTCCCGCGTCATCGCGTAGTCGCGGACCGGCGCGACACAGGTCAGGTCGGGGGCGAGCGCGCCGATGCCGACCTCGAAGCGCACCTGGTCGTTGCCCTTGCCCGTGCAGCCGTGCGACACGACGGACGCCCCGTGGGTGCGCGCTGCGGCCACGAGGTGCTTGACGATGAGGGGACGGGACAGCGCCGAGACGAGCGGATAGCGGTCCATGTAGAGCGCGTTCGCCGCGAGCGCCGGCAGGCAGTACTGCTCGGCGAACTCGGTACGCGCGTCCGCCACCTCCGCCTCCACCGCGCCGCACGCCAGGGCGCGCTCGCGGATCACCTCGAGGTCCTCCCCGCCTTGGCCGACGTCGACGGCCACGGCGATCACCTCGGCCCCGGTCGCCTCGGCGATCCAGCCGATGGCGACGGAGGTGTCCAGCCCTCCGGAGTATGCGAGGACGACGCGCTCGGTCACTGGGTGCCTCTCCTGGTCGGTTGATGGGTGCGGTCCTTGGTCGCCGCCGGAGCGGGCTGCCCCGAGAGCAGGGCGAGGATGTCGGCGGCGACCCGCGCGCCCCCGGTGGTCTCGTCGGTGACGAGCAGGATCGTGTCGTCTCCGGCGACGGTGCCGATGACGCCGGGGAGCAGCGAGTGGTCGATCGCCGACGCGAGGAGCATCGCCCCGCCCGGCGGGGTGCGCAGGACCACGAGGTTGGCGCTGGCGTCGACGCTCACGAGCAGCTCCTCGAAGCGACGTCGCAGCCGCTCGGCTTCGACCGTGGGCCCGCCGGCGAGGCCGGGCTCCTCCGGCACGACGTACACGAGCCCGCCGTCGCCGTCGCGCACCTTGACCGCGCCCAGCTCGTCGAGGTCGCGCGACAGCGTCGCCTGGGTGACCGAGAAGCCGTCGACGGCGAGCGCCTCGGCGAGGTCGGCCTGTGAGCGAACCCGGTGTCGGCCGAGCACCTCGATGATGCGCTGATGGCGCGCGGCCTTGGTCCCTACGACGGTCACGACGGCACCGCGGCGTCGAGGATGCCCGGCAGCGCGTCGACGAAGCTGTCGGCCTCCGCCTCGGTGATGATGAGGGGAGGCGCGAGTCGTACGACGTCGGGCTGGACCGCGTTGACGAGGAACCCGGCGCGGCGCGCCGCCACCTCGACCTCCGCCGCGCGAGCCTGGGTCAGCACGAGGCCGCGCCACAGCCCGCTGCCCCGCTGCCCGGCGAGGATCGGGTGGTCGAGGCCCTCGAACGCGCTCGCCCAGCGCTCCCCGACCGACTTCACGTGGGTGAGCAGGTCCTCGGCCTCGATCGTGTCGAGGACGGCCAGCGCCGCCGCGCAGGAGACGGGGTTGCCGCCGAAGGTCGACCCGTGGTCCCCGGGGCGGAACAGCCGCCCCGCCGCGCCGAGCCCGATGCAGGCACCGAGCGGCATCCCGCCGGCGAGCCCCTTCGCCAGGGTGATGACGTCCGGCCGGACGCCTTGGGCCAGGCAGCTGAACCACTCGCCGGTACGTCCGATACCGCTCTGTACCTCGTCGACGACCAGCAGGGCGCCCACCCGGTCGCAGGCGCGTCGGGCCGCCGCCAGGTAGCCCTCCGGCGCCGGCAGCACGCCACCCTCGCCGAGCGTGGTCTCCAGGAACACCGCGGCCACCGTCTCGTCGACTGCGGCGTCCAGCGCCGACACCTCGCCGTAGGGGACGAAGGTGACCGGTCCCGGCAGCGGCTCGAACGGCTCCCGCTTGGCGGCCGTGCCGGTGATCGACAGCGAGCCGAGGGTGCGCCCGTGGAAGGCGCCCTCCGCGGCGACGACGCGCGTCCGCTCGGGGCCTCGCGTCCGGCCGTGCCGGCGCGCGAGCTTGAGGGCCGCCTCGTTGGCCTCCGTCCCGTCCTGGCAGAAGAAGACCCGTGCGTCGACCCCGACCAGCCCGACGAGCCGCTCCGCCAGCCGGATGCCCGGTTCGTGCGCGAGGAGGTTGCTCGTGTGGGCCAGGGTCGCCACCTGGCCGGACACGGCGGCGACGACGGCCGGATGGGCATGCCCGAGGCTCGAGACGGCGATGCCGGCGTAGAGGTCGAGGTACTCCCGACCGTCGACGTCCCACACGCGGGCGCCCTGGCCACGCGCGAGCGCGACGGGCGGGACGCCGTAGTTGGGCATCATCACCGCCGCCCAGCGCTGCGCCAGCTCCTCGGTACGCGCGCTGCTCATGGCAGCACCATCTCCCTGGGTGCTGCTCATGGCAGCACCATCGTTCCGACGCCCTCGGTGGTGAACACCTCGAGGAGCAGCGCGTGCGGCATCCGCCCGTCGAGGACGTGCGCCCGCGGCACGCCACCGCGGACCGCGCGCAGGCAGGCCTCCATCTTGGGGACCATGCCGGCCGACAGCGTCGGCAGCATCGCCTCGAGCTCGTCGGCGGACAGCTGCGGGATCAGCTCGTCGCTCGCCGGCCACTCGGCGAACAGCCCTTCGACATCGGTCAGCACCACGAGCTTCTCCGCCCCGAGCGCCACCGCCAGGGCAGCCGCGGCGGTGTCGGCGTTGACGTTGTAGACCTCGCCGTCGGCGCCCCTGGCGACGCTGCTCACCACCGGGATGAGACCGTCGTCGAGCAGGCCGAGCACGAAGTCCGGCTGGACCGAGACGACGTCGCCGACCAGGCCCACGTCGACCGGCAGACCGTCGACCACGGCGTCGCGCCGTTCGGCGGTGAACAGGTGCGCGTCCTCACCGGACAGCCCGACCGCATAGGGGCCGTGCAGGTTGACCTGGGTCACGATCTCGCGCTGCACCTGGCCGGTGAGGACCATGCGGACCACGTCCATCGCCTCGGGCGTGGTCACCCGCAGGCCGCCCTGGAACTCGCTCGGGACGTCGAGGCGCGCCAGCATCGAGGTGATCTGCGGCCCGCCGCCGTGGACGACGACCACGCGGATGCCGGCCAGGCGCAGGAACACGACGTCCTCGGCGAAGGCCCGCCGCAGGACGTCCTCGGTCATCGCGTGGCCGCCGTACTTCACGACGACCGTGCGGCCGTGGAAGCGCTCGAGCCAGGGCAGGGCCTCGGTGAGGACGAACGTCTTGGCCAGCGCACGGGCATGCCGCGTGGTGGCGGAGGTCGCGCTCATGTCGAGTACGCCGAGTTCTCGTGGACGTACGCGGCGGTGAGGTCGCTCGTCCAGACAGTCGCAGCGGACGAGCCGGCACCGAGGGAGATCCCCACGACGACGTCTCGCCCGGAGAGGTCGACCAGGGCACGGTCGTCCCCGGCCGCTCCCCCGCGCGCGACCGTGACGCCGTTGATCGTGACGTCGACGCGGGCCGGGTCGAAGACCGCGTCGGTGGTGCCCACCGCGGAGAGCACCCGACCCCAGTTGGGGTCCTGGCCATGGATCGCGCACTTGAACAGGTTGCTGCGGGCGACCGTGCGGGCCACCAGGAGCGCCTCGGCCTCGTCGACGGCGCCGGTCACGTCGACGCGGATGTCCTTGGTGGCGCCCTCGGCGTCGGCGAGCAGCTGGCGCGCGAGATCGGCGCAGACGGCGCTCACGGCGCCGGCCAGCTGGCCTGGCCCCGGCGGCACGCCCGAGGCACCGGACGCGAGCAGGAGCACGGTGTCGTTGGTCGACATGCACCCGTCGGAGTCCAGCCGGTCGAAGGTGACGCCGGTGGCCGACCGCAGCGCGGCGTCGACGGCGGCGGCGTCCGCGACCGCGTCGGTCGTGAGGACGACGAGCATCGTGGCCAGCTCCGGCGCCAGCATCCCGGCACCCTTCGCGAACCCGGCGACCCGCCACGTCCCGGTGTCGTGGACCGCCTGCTTGGGCACGGTGTCGGTGGTGAGGACGGCGCGAGCCGCGTCGTCGCCCCCATCCGGGCGCAGCTGCCCCGCCGCGGCCGTCACCCCGTCGAGCAGGCGCGGCAGCGGCAGGCGTACCCCGATGAGCCCGGTCGAGCAGACGGCGACCTCACCCGCCCCGCAGCCCAGCAGCCGTGCCACGTGCTCCGCGGTGGCGTGGGTGTCCTGGAAGCCCTCCGGGCCGGTGCACGCGTTCGCGCCGCCGGCGTTGAGGACGACCGCACGCAGCTGCCCGTCGGTGAGGACCTGGCGCGACCACAGCACGGGGGCGGCCGCGAACCGGTTGCGGGTGAACACGCCGGCCGCGGCCTCGCCGGGACCGTCGTTGACGACCAGGGCGACGTCGGGTCCGGAACCGCTGCGGATCCCCGCGGCGACACCGGCGGCGCGGAACCCGGGGGCGATCGTCACGGCGCCACCCCCGCCCGGGACAGGCCTGCCGTCTCCGGCAGGCCCAGCATGAGGTTGGCACACTGCACCGCCTGGCCCGCCGCGCCCTTGCCGAGGTTGTCGATGGCGCTGCTCACGAGGATGCGGCCGCTGTCCAGGTCGATGCTCGCCTGCAGCAGCGCGAGGTTGGACCCGTACGTGCTCGACGTCCGTGGCAGCTGCCCCTCGGGCAGCACGTGGACGAACGGCTCGCCGGCGTAGGCCTCGAGCAGGCAGTCGCGTACGTCGGCGGCGGCGAGCCGGCCCAGCGGGCGGACCGCCACCGTCGCCAGGATCCCCCGCGGCATCGGCGCGAGCAGCGGGGTGAACGACAGCGAGTGCGCACCCGACGCCTGCTTGATCTCGGGCACGTGCTGGTGGGCTCCGACCTTGTACGTCGAGACCTCGCCCATCACCTCGCTCGCGAGCAGGTGCGGCTGCGGCGAGCGGCCCGCCCCGGTCGTGCCGCTCGCGGCGACGACCACGACGTCGTCCGGGTCGCCGAGCCCGCCCGCGAGCACCGGGGCCAGGGCGAGGATGGTCGCCACCGCGTAGCAACCGGTGTTCGCGACCCGGCTCGACGCGGCGACCCGCTCCCGCTGCCCAGGCAGCTCCGGCAGGCCGTACGTCCACTGGCCGGCGTGCGGCCCCTTGTAGTAGCGAGCCCACGCCTGCGGGTCGGCGAGGCGGAAGTCGGCGCCGAGGTCGACGACCCTCGTGCCGTCGGGCAGCGCCCCGGCCAGCGCGGCGGACTCCCCGTGCGGGAGCGCGAGGAACACCAGGTCCGCCTCCCCCAGGCGCGCCGGGTCGGTGGGCTCGAAGGTCCGGTCGGTGAGCGCGGCCAGGTGCGGGTGGACGGAGGTCACCGCGGCCCCGGCGTTGCTGGCGGCGCTGACCGGGCCGAGCTCGAGCTGCGGGTGCTCCAGCACCAGCCGCAGCAGCTCGCCGCCGGCGTACCCCGACGCCCCGGCGACCGCGACCGTCACGCCCATGACCGTGAATATACATGCTCCTGCATACTCATGCGCCGGCCACCCCGCGGGCGTGGGATCGCGGTCGGCGTTCGAAGCGGCGTCAGCCACGGTCCGAGGGGTCCTCAGGTGTGACGGGTCCGCGCCATCTCGCGACGGATGTCGGCGTCGGTCTCCTCGCGGCCCGTGACACCCCGCGGCACGGACGCCGGCGACACCGCTACCGTCCAGGATCCGGTCCGGCCGGCCGGATTCCCAGGGCCCAAGGGCCCGCTCAGGCGCGCTGGACCGCGCCGACCGACCGAGCGGCCGATGCGACGGCGGCATCGCGCGCGGCGTTGGTCTCCTCGACCGTCAGCGTGCGGTCGGGCGCGCGGAAGCGCAGCGCGTACGCCAGCGACTTGCGCCCCGCACCGATGCGGTCGGCGTCGCGGTAGACGTCGAAGAGGCGGATCGACTCGAGCAGCTCCCCGGCCCCGGAGCGCAGCGCGTCCTCGACCGCGGCCGCCGGCACGGCCTCGTCGACGACGACCGCGACGTCCTCCTTGGCCAAGGGGTAGGTCAGCACCGGCCGGGCCTCGACCAGCCCCGGGGCCAGGTCGCCCAACGCGTCGAGGTCGAGCTCGAAGGCGGCCATCCGCGGCGGGAGGTCGAGTGCCTCGAGCACCCGGGGGTGCAGCTCCCCCGCGTACCCGATCACCCGTCCGCCGTGAGTGCCGGGGACCGTCGCGACGACCCGTGCGCAGCGGCCGGGGTGCCAGGGGGCGTACGGCTCGAGCACCGCCGGTGTCGCGACCTCGACCCGCAGGGCGCGGGCGACGGTGCGCACGCCCTCGATGGCGTCGGCCCACGTGGCGGCCCGTCCCCCGCCCCACCAGCCGGGGCGCTCGACGTCGCCGGTGAGCACGCCGGCGAGGTGCTGCGGCTGGGCGGGCAGGGCGCTCTCCAGGGCGTGGATCTCCTCCAGCAGCGGGCGCCTGGTGACCGGCGGGCGCGGCGCCTGGACGTCCGGCCAGGACGCGTCGGGCAGGAAGACCGGCGCGAGCTCCCACAGGGCCAGGTCGACCAGCCCGCGTCCGAGGTTGCGCCGGGCCGCGGCCAGCAGGCCGGGGAGCAGGGTCGTGCGCAGGTACGGCTCCTCGTCGGAGAGGGGGTTGGCCAGGCGCACCATCCGCCGCCGCGGGTCATCGGGTGCCAGGCCGAAGGCGTCGAGCACCGCCTCACCGACGAAGGGGTAGGTGCGGACCTCCACCCATCCGGAGTGGGCCAGCGCCCGCGCGAGCGACGACGCACGACGGCGGGCCGCGTCGGCGAGCCCGGAGCGTGGGGCCACGAGCGGGAGCCGGGAGGGGACCCGCTCGTAGCCCTCGAGTCGGATGACCTCCTCCGCGAGGTCGTTGGGGTCGCGCAGGTCCGGGCGCCACGAGGGCGGAGTCACCCTGATCCTTCCCTGGTCGGGCCCCTCGACGACGCAGCCGACGTCGCGCAGACGCGCGACGACGACGTCGTCGGGGTAGGTCGTCCCGGCGACCCGGGACGGGTGCGAGACGGGGATCTCGACCGGGGCGACCGGCTCGCGCTGGTCCGCCTCGGACGGCGCCCCTGCCTCGACGGCGCCGCCGTAGCGGGCCAGCAGCTCCACGGCGCGCGCGCCCGCCACGGGGCCGAGCTCGTGGTCGACCCCCCGCTCGAAACGGCGGGAGGCCTCGGTGGACAGCTTGTGGCGACGGGCCTGGCGGGCGATCGCCACGGCATCGAAGTGGGCGGCCTCGAGGACGATCCGCCGGCTCGACGGGCCGATCTCGGTCGACGCGCCGCCCATGACGCCGGCGAGGGCGACCGGCCCGGAGTCGTCGGCGATGACCAGGTCCTCGGGGGCCAGCGGTCGCCGCTCCCCGTCGAGGGTCTCCAGCACCTCCCCGGCCCGAGCACGTCGGACGCTGATCGCGCCCCGGAGCCGGTCGGCGTCGAAGGCATGCAACGGCTGTCCGGTCTCAAGCATCACGTAGTTCGTGACGTCGACGGCCAGCGAGATGGAGCGCATGCCGGCCATGGCGACGCGCGTCCGCAGCCGCAGCGGGTTCCTGGCCGCCGGGTCGAGGCGGTCGATCCCGCGGAGCACGATCCGGTCGGCGCCGTCCTCGATCGACACGGCGGGCGCCCCTGGCGCCGTCGCGGCCGGCGGGGCCTCCGTCGGGAGGTCGTGGAACGCGACGCCGTACGCCGTCGCCGCCTCCCTCGCGATCCCCCGGATCGACAGGCAGTAGCCCCGGTCGGGCGTCACAGCGATGTCGAGGACGGCGTCCGGCAGCCCGAGCGCGGCGGCCACGTCGGCTCCGACCGGCAGGTCGGCGACGTCCGCTGGGTCCAGCACGAGGATGCCGGTGTGGTCGTCGCCCAGCCCCAGCTCCTTGGCCGAGCAGATCATCCCGTCGGAGACGTGGCCGTACGTCCGCCGGGCGCTGATGGCAAACCCGCCGGGCAGCACGCATCCCGGCAGGGCCACCACGACCAGCGCCCCGGTCTCGAAGTTGCGGGCCCCGCAGACGATCCCCCTCCCCGCGTCACCGGCGTGGTTGTGCACGCCCACGTCGACCGTGCACCAGCGGATCGTCCGGCCGTTGCGCTGCGGCTCCTCGACGAAGTCCAGCACCCGCCCGAGCACCAGCGGGCCGTCGACGACGAGCTCCTCCACCGTCTCGACCTCGAGGCCGGCGCGCACGAGCGCGTCGGCGACCTCGCGTGCGCCGGCGGAGGCGGGCAGGTCCGCGAACTCGCGCACCCACGAGAGCGGCGCGCGCATCAGACCTCCGTCCCGAACTGCACGCTGAAGCGGATGTCGCCCTCGACCATGTCGCGCATGTCGCGTACGTCGTGCCGGAACATCAGCGATCGCTCGATGCCCATGCCGAAGGCGAAGCCGCTGTAGCGGTCGGGATCGATGCCGCAGGCGATGAGGACGCGCGGGTTGACGACCCCGCACCCGCCCCACTCGATCCAGCCCTCGCTCGCGCAGGTGCGGCAGGGGTTCGCGGGGTCACCGACCGATGCACCCCGGCAGACGAAGCACTGGAGGTCCACCTCAGCGCTCGGCTCGGTGAAGGGGAAGTACGACGGACGCAGCCGGGTCACGAGACCCTCGCCGAACAGCGCCGACGCGAAGTAGTCCAGGGTGCCCTTGAGGTCGGCCATGGTGATGCCCTCGTCGACCGCGAGGCCCTCGAACTGGCCGAACACCGGCGTGTGCGTGGCGTCGAGCTCGTCGGTCCGGTAGACCCGGCCCGGGCACAGCACGTAGATCGGCGGCTGCTGCGTCAGCATCGTGCGGATCTGCACGGGCGAGGTGTGGGTGCGCAGCACGAGCCCGGAGTCCGGGGACTCGACGAAGAAGGTGTCCTGCATGGTGCGCGCCGGATGGTCCGGCGGGATGTTCAGGGCGTCGAAGTTGTACCACTCGGCCTCGAGCTCGGGACCCTCGGCGATCTCGTACCCGATGGCGGTGAAGATGTCGCAGACCCGCTCGGTCAGCGTGCTCAATGGGTGCCTGGCGCCGAGGGGTCGGCGATCGGTGGGCAGGGTGACGTCGACGGCCTCCTCCACCAGTACCCGGGCGTCACGCTCCGCGGACAGCTCGGCCTCTCGTGCCTCGAGCGCCTTCCTGACCTCGGCACGCGCCATGCCGACCCGCTTGCCCGCCTCGGCCTTGGCCTGCGGCGGCAGCGCCCCGATCTCCCGGTTGGCCAGGGCCAGCGGGCTGCGGTCGCCGGCGTGCGCGAGGCGTACCGCCTTGAGCGCCTCCAGGTCCCCCGCCCCGGCGATGGCCGCGAGCGCCTCCCCGCGTGCGCGCGCGACGGCGTCGGGATGCAAGGCGGTCACCTCGACGGGGTCGTACGTGCGGTTCGGCGCGGACATCGGCGGCTCTCCTCGACGTGACATGCGGACTGACGTGACGTGCGGACTGACATGACCTGCGGGGCCTGGGCGGGTCTGGTCATCCTCTCAGCCCGGGGCGGGGAAGCGCCGCCGGCTTTCGCGGCGCTGGGCGCGGGCGCTGGCGTACAGGCAGATCGCGGCGGCACTGGCCAGGTTGAGCGACTCCGCGAGGCCGTACACGGGGACGCGCACGACGGCGTCGCACGCCGCGGCGACCTCCTCGTCCAGCCCCCACGCCTCGTTGCCGAAGACCCAGGCGGTCGGTACGTCGAGCCCGCCGGCGTCGGCCTCCTCGTCGAGGTCGCGAGCCCCCGACCCGTCCGCGGCGAGCACCCGCAAGCCGGCCGCGCGCAGCGCGGTGACGACGTCAGGAACCGCGACGTCGAGGACGACCGGCAGGTGGAACAGCGAGCCGGCGGAGGCGCGTACCGCCTTGGGGTTGTACACGTCCACCGATGCCGTGCTGATCAGCACCCCGTCGGCGCCGGCGGCGTCGGCGCAGCGGATGACCGTGCCGGCGTTGCCGGGGTCGCGGACGTGCGCCATGAGCGCGAGCAGTCGAGGCCCGCCGCCAAGGACCTCCGCCAGCGCGACGTCGACGTCGTCGCAGACCGCGAGCACCCCCTGCGGGGTGACCGTCCCGGCCAGCTCGGCCATGAGCGGGTCGTCGACGGTGTGGACGGCCACGGCCGTCGCGCGGGCCGCCTCGACGAGATCCGCGTGCCGTCGCCGGCCCTCCGCCGAGACGAACAGTGCTCGGGCGCGCACGGGCGGCGCCAGGGCCTCGCGCACCGCCTGGGGGCCCTCGGCGAGGAACTGCCCTGCCTCGGCCCGACCCTTGCCCCGCAACAGACGACGCGCCGCCCTCACCGCTCGGGCGGGGGGCGGCGCGTCGGGCACGGCCGGGTCAGGCCGCCGGCGCGTTGCGGTCGGCGGGCAGGGCGGCCCTGGCCACCTCGACGAGCGCGGCGAAGGCGGCGGTGTCGTTGACGGCCAGGTCGGCGAGCATGCGGCGGTCGACCTCGACGCCGGCCAGCCGCAGGCCCTGGACGAAGCGGTTGTACGTCAGGCCGTTGGCCCGCGCGCCGGCGTTGATCCGCTGGATCCACAGCTGCCGGAAGTCGCCCTTGCGCTTCTTGCGGTCGGCGTAGGCGTAGACGAGGGAGTGCTGGACCTGCTCCTTGGCCTTGCGGTACAGCCGCGAGCGCTGACCCCGGTAGCCACTGGCGCGCTCGAGCACCACCCGGCGCTTCTTGTGGGCGTTGACCGCTCTCTTGACGCGTGCCACGGGAGTGCTCCTTTGCCTTCGTTCATCGGCTGACGGTTGGGGGCGGGACTGGCCAGGTGCTCAGATGCCGAGCAGGCGCTTGACCTTCTTCGCGTCGCCGGGGGCGACGTCGGCGTCCGCGTGCAGGCGCCGCGTCCGCGTGGACGGCTTGACCTCGAAGAGGTGCCGGCGGTTGGCCTGCTCGCGGCGCAGCCGGCCGGTGCCGGTGACCTTGAACCGCTTCTTCGTCCCGCTGTGCGTCTTGTTCTTCGGCATGCTGCCGTTCGTCCTTTCCCTGTCCGGCCCGGGGGCCGCTGGCCTCGTCTCCGCTCAGGCCTGAGCGGCACTCTCCTCGTCGGCGGCGGGCGCCTCGACGACCGCGTCGCCGTGATGGGCGGTCCGCCGCTGGCGGGCCTCCGCCATCGCCTCCGCCTTCTTGCGGTGCGGCCCCAGCACCATGATCATGTTGCGGCCGTCCTGCTTGGGCGCCGATTCCACGAAGCCCAGGTCCTTGACGTCCTCCGCGAGGCGCTGCAGGAGCCGGAACCCGAGCTCCGGGCGGCTCTGCTCGCGGCCGCGGAACATGATCGTGATCTTGACCTTGTCTCCCCCCTTGAGGAACCGCTCGACGTGCCCCTTCTTGGTGGCGTAGTCGTGCGGGTCGATCTTCGGGCGGAGCTTCATCTCCTTGATGACCGTGTTGACCTGGTTCTTGCGAGCCTCACGGGCCTTCTGGGCGGTCTCGTACTTGTACTTGCCGTAGTCCATGAGCTTGCAGACCGGGGGCCGGGCCATCGGTGCGACCTCGACGAGATCCAGGTCGGACTCCTGGGCCAGCCGGAGGGCGTCCTCGATGCGGACGATGCCCACCTGCTCGCCCTCCGGGCCGACGAGTCGGACCTCCGGGACGCGGATGCGGTCGTTGATGCGGGGTTCTGCGCTGATGGGTTCTCCTCGTTGACGAAGGATCGTCTCCTGGCCGAGGCCCCGGGAACGGGGAAGGCCCCCGCTCCTGGCGCAGCGGGGGCCCACGTCGGTGCGGGCCCGCCGCGCACGCGGCGAGCCCTGACCGGGACCCGACGACGCGGGCGACAGGCGCTCGAGCCGGCGGGTGGGAGGTGGACCTCCACTTGCGGACACGGGCCGGGAGGCCCGCGTCGGTCGCACCCAGGGTAGCGGCAGCCCCGGACCGCGACCAAACCCTCCCCGCGGTGGCGGCTCAGGCGTCGTAGCGGACCGCGATCCGCTGGGACGGGTGGCGTTGCTCCGCGTGCACGTACGAGGCCATCGCCCGCCGGTCCGCCTCGGTGAGCGTGGTCCGCACGAAGAAGGTCCGCGGCCAGAGCCGGTTGACCCGGACGACGTCGACCTCGAGCGACATGATCGTCGCGTACGCCGCCGCGAACAGCCACGTCAGCAACCCGATGACCAGCGCGAAGGTCCCGTAGACGTCGGAGGAGCGGGAGATGACGTGGGTGACGACGAGCCCGCCCACCAGCTGGAGCACCGTCCAGCTCACCGCGGCGAGGACCGCGCCCACCCACAGCGAGCGGAACGGCACGGCCCGGGAGGCGCACAGGCGGAACGACACCGCGAACACGCCGACGTTGAGCAGGCAGGTGAGCAGCGCCCCGCCGGTTCGGGCCGAGACCCCGATGTCGATGGTGCCGACGACGTACCCGCTGATGACGCTGGTCGCGACCAGCCCGCCGCCGACGACCAGCAGCAGCCCCAGGGTGGCCAGGAACCCGCGGACGCCGTGTCCCTGGAGGTACCACGGCACGGCCCACACCGTGTCCGTCGAGCGGCGGAAGGAACGGGCCATCCCGCGGGCACCGATGAAGGTGCCGACGATGCCGACGACGAGCCCGATGCCGTGGCCCTGGATGCCGCTCCCCCCGCTGGCCACCAGCTGGCTGCCCACGACCGGGATCTGGCTGACCGCCGACTCGATGATCCGCCGCTGCAGCTCCTCGTTGCCCTTCAGCACGATGCCGAGCACGGTCACGAGCACGAGCAGCAGCGGGAAGATCGCGAAGAAGGCGTAGTAGGCGATGAGCGCGGCCAGCGAGGTCGCGCGGTCGTCCTGGGACTTGCGGAACACCGCGACCGGGAAGGCCAGGAGGTCGAGACGCTGCTGGGTGCGCTCCAGCGCGGCGAGCAGCCGCTGCGTCCGCCCCGCTCGGCCCGCCATCGCTCAGCCGGCCGTCACGTCGAGGTGCATCCGCGGGCGGGGTGCGCGGCGAAGCAAGGGGCAGGAGCCTGGACCGGCCAGGCGTGAAGATCGGGAGTGCCCATGTCCGTCCGTCACCGTGTCGCCGCCCTGACCGCGGCGGCCGCCGTCGCCGCGGGAGCCGGCCTGTTCGCGCCGGCCGCCCAGGCGGCGCCGAGCAAGCCCGCCGTCCGCACGCAGTCGGCCGCCGCGTCGACGACCCTCGGGACCCGCTCGCTGGCCACGGTCCTCACCTCCGGCGGCGTCGCGTTCGACCACAACTGGAACGACTACGACATCGTCACCGCCGCCGTGCTCGCGGTACTGAAGGCCAAGCCGAACTCGCCGGTCAAGGTACTCACCGACGGCAAGACGACCCTGACCGCCTTCATCCCCGACGACGAGGCGTTCCGCATCCTGGTCAAGCAGCTGACCGGCAAGACCCCGAAGACCGAGGCCGCCACCTTCGCGGCCGTCGCGAGCCTCGGGATCCCGACCGTGGAGAAGATCCTGCTCTACCACGTCGTGCCGGGCGTCCGGATCCGTGCTGTCGACGCGCTGCACGCCAACGGCGCCAACCTGAAGACGGCCGAGGGCGCGACCATCCACGTCGCCGTCTACCCCGGACCGGTCATCTCGCTGTGGGACAAGGACCACAAGCTGCGCAACCCGCGCGTGATCCTCTCGCAGACGAACATCAACAAGGGCAACCGTCAGCTCGCCCACGGCATCGACCGGGTGCTGCTGCCGATCGCCGTCGCGAAGTAGCGCGTCGGCCCGACTGCTCGCGGTCAGTCCTCGCCGCCCCTGGTGTAGGGGAACACCAGGGCGGCGAGGGCGCCGCCGACCAGCGGGGCCACGATGAACACCCAGACGTGCTTCAGGGGCTCGCCGCCGGTCCAGATGGCGGGGCCGAGGGAACGGGCCGGGTTGACGCCGGTCCCGGTCAGCGGGATGCCGACGATGTGCACCAGCGTGAGGGTGGCGCCGATCGCGATGCCGGCCAGGGCCGCGTTGCCCACCTTGTCGGTGACGAGCAGGATCACCAGGACGAAGATCGCCGTCAGCATCGCCTCGACGAACAGGGCGCCGGCCAGGTTGATGTGGGCGCCGTAGTCGTTCGCGCCGAGGTCGCCGGTCTGGTCGGTGACGTGGAACCCCGAGACCATGAGCTTGAGGACGCCGGCGGCCAGGAACGCGGCGACGAACTGGACGATCCAGAAGGCGGTGGCCTCCTCGCGACTGATCCGCCCGCGCAGGAGCATGCCGAGGGTGACCGCCGGGTTGATGTTGCACCCTGACACCGGGCCGAAGGCGTAGACGCCGAAGGTCAGCACCAGCCCGAACGCGATCGCGACGGCCAGCGTCCCGTTGGTCTGGATGCCCGTCACGGCGCTCCCCACGCCACCGATCACCAGGATGAAGGTGCCGACGAACTCCGCGACCAGGCGGCGAGTGCGCAGCGGGAGCGGGGCAGGCTGGTCGACTGCTGACACGGCGGACCTCCTCGTCGGCCGGCACCTCCGGCGTCAGGTCCCACCGTGTCACGCCGACCGGCCCGCGAGACGACGCTCGGCCGCCGTCGCGCGGGCGTGTCGCCGGGCGGCTCACCCGCTCACGGCGGCGGGGCCACCTCGACGCGGACGTCGAGGCCGGCGACCAGCCGGGCCCGAAGCAGCGGCAGCGCCGCCAGCTCACCCGCCAGGGCGGCCGCCCGCTCCCGAGCCTCGGCGACGGGCGTCCCCGTGGGGAAGCGCAGCCGCAGGACGGCGTCGGCCCCGTCCGTCCCGCCGTTCGCATCGGTCGCGTCGAGCGTCCAGTCGAGGCCTGCCGGTACGTGCTCGGCGACCGCGGCGTGCACGTCGGGGTCCGTCGCCGGGGGCAGCCACGCCCTGGCCTCGGCGAGGGCGCGCAGGTGCGGCCCGAACAGCACGCCCGACGCGGCCGAGCCGGGGTCCACGAGCAGCGCCACCGCCCCCTCGGTGTAGGCCGCCTGCGCGGCGCGAACCCCTGCCACGGGGAGTGGGCGGGCGGCGGGATGCCAGCGGGAGAGGTCGGCGGGTGAGCTGAAGACCGGCAGCGCCACCGCCCCGTCCGGGCGGCGTACGGTCACCACCCGCACGTCGGAGGTCTTCTCGCGGGCGAGCCCGTCGGGGCCGACCTCGGCCTCGCCGAGGACCGCGACGAGCGCCACGAACACCCGGGCCCGCAGCAGCGCGGCCTGCAGCGCGCCTGGCTCACCCGCCGCCAGCGCGGCCGTGAGCGCGGGATCCGCGATGCCGTCGTCGCCCGCGAACGGCGGGTCGGGGACCCGCGCCCCGGCGAAGCCGTCGTGGTCCGTCGGCGGATCGAAGGGGTGCGTCACGGCCGCTCCGGCGACGGGGAGTTCGCGGCGACCGTGGCGGCGACCTCGAGCGCCATCTCCCGGCCGCGCGGGCCGTCGGCGGCCTGCACCGCCATCACCGGCACCGTCGTCCCGTCGGAGACGTCCAGCTGCAGCCACGGGTCGCCCGGCGCCAGCCGTACCCCGACGATCTCCGCCCAGTCCAGGCGGCGCCGGCGGGCCCAGTTGACCACCGTCAGGCCGTCGGCGGTGCCCACCGCGCGGACATCCGCGAGCCGGTGCACGCCGTAGGTCCCGACGGCGGCGCAGGTCAGGAATGCGATCCGGTCGAACGGACGCGCGCCGGACACGGCGATCGCGAGCACCAGCACGACGCAGTCCACGGCCGCCGCCATCACATAGGGGACCACCCGTCCGCGGCGCGGCCGCCAGACGTGAGGGAGGTCGACGGCCGCTACAGGCGGCACGCGTGGATGTCGGTGACGAGGATGCCCCGGGCGCCGAGCTCCCACAGGTCGTCCATCACCCGGTTGGTGTCGGCCCGCGGGACCATGACCCGAACCGCGACCCAGCCCTCGCGGTGCAGCGGCGACACCGTCGGGGACTCGATCCCCGGGGTGATGGCGCACGCCCGCTCCACCAGCTCCGCCCGCACGTCGTAGTCCATCATCACGTACGTCCGCGCGACGATGACGCCCTGCAGGCGGCGGACCAGCTGCTCCACCGGTGCCGTCGAGGGCAGCCCGGCCCGCCGGACGAGCACGGCCTCGGAGCGCAGGATCGGCTCGCCGAAGACCTCCAGCCCGGCCTGCCGGAGCGTGCTGCCGGTCTCGACCACGTCGGCGATGACATCGGCGACACCGAGGCGCACCGAGGTCTCGACCGCGCCGTCGAGCCGGATCACCTGGGCCGCGATCCCGGCCTCGGCCAGGTGCTTGCCGACCAGCCCCGGGTACGCCGACGCGACGCGCAGCCCCGCGAGGTCGCCGATGGAGCGCGCGGTCCCGGGACGTGCGGCGAAGCGGAACGTGGAGTCACCGAAGCCGAGCGGGAGGATCTCGTCCGCGGGGGCACCGCTGTCCATGAGCAGGTCGCGGCCGGTGATGCCCACGTCGAGCTGGCCGGAGCCGACGTACACCGCGATGTCCCTCGGACGCAGGTAGAAGAACTCGGCGCCGCTCTCGGGGTCCTGCAGGATGAGCTCGCGCGCGTCGGCGCGCTGCCGGTAGCCGGCCTCGCGCAGCATCGCCGCGGCCGGCTCGGCCAGGGAGCCCTTGTTCGGCACGGCGATGCGCAGCAGGGCTGGGCGCGAGCCGGCGTCGGTGGCGCTCACAGCCGGTGGTAGACGTCGTCGAGGGACAGACCGCAGGCGACCATGAGCACCTGTGTGTGGTAGAGCAGCTGGGCGATCTCCTCGGCGGCCCGGTCCTTGCCCTCGAACTCCGCGGCCATCCAGGCCTCTGCGGCCTCCTCCAGGACCTTCTTGCCGATGGCGTGCACGCCGGCCTCGAGGGCAGCGACCGTGCTCGAGCCCGGCGGCCGGTAGGCGTCGCGCTCGGCGAGCTCGCCCCACAGCTGCTCGAAGGTCTTCATGGACGCAAGCCTACGGGCGCCGCGGACCGGCGCGGGCCGCGGTCAGAGCAGCCGGCGAAGGGCCAGCGCGGTGGCGACGGCGGCCTCGGCCGCCTCCCGACCCTTGTCCTCGCGCGAGTCCCGGTAGCCGGCGCGGTCCAGGGCCTGGCGCTCGTCGTCGCAGGTGAGCAGGCCGAAGCCGACCGGGACCCCCGTATCGAGGGCGACCCGGGTCAGCCCGTCGGTGGCCGCCTGGCAGACGTACTCGAAGTGCGGAGTCCCCCCGCGGACCACCACGCCGAGCGCGACCACGGCGTCGTGGGTGCGAGCCAGCGCCGAGGCGATGACGGGCAGCTCGAAGGCGCCCGGCACGCGCACCACGGTCGGGTCCTCGACCCCGCACGCGGCCAGCGCGCGCAGGGCCCCCTGCAGGAGGCCGTCGCTGACGGTGGGATGCCAGGACGCAGCGGCGACCCCCACTCGCAGGCTCTGCGCCCCGGTGAGGTCGAGCTGCTGGGGGGACCCCGACCCGCTCACGGCTTCGCCACCTCCTGGGCCGCGCCGAGGTCCTGCGGCAGGTCGTGACCCATCCGGTCCCGCTTGGTCTCCAGGTATCGGCGGTTGTGCTCGGTGGAGCGGACCGGGAGCGGCAGCCGCTCGACGATGCGCAGGCCGTGCCCCTCGAGGCCGGCCCGCTTGTCCGGGTTGTTGGTGAGCAGGCGCATCTCGCGCACCCCGAGGTCGTAGAGGATCAGCGCGCCGATCCCGTAGTCGCGGGCGTCCACGGGGAGCCCGAGCTCCAGGTTGGCGTCGAGGGTGTCGGCGCCGTGGTCCTGCAGCTGGTAAGCCTGCAGCTTGTGCACCAAGCCGATGCCCCGTCCCTCGTGGCCGCGCATGTACAGGACGATCCCCTGGCCCTCGCGGGCCACGCTGGCGAAGGAGGCGTCGAGCTGCTCGCCGCAGTCGCAGCGAAGCGAGCCGAACACGTCCCCAGTCAGGCACTCGGAGTGCACCCGCACCAGCACCGGTCGCTGCGGGTCGATCTCGCCGAGCACGAGCGCGATGTGCTCGTTGCCGTCGACCAGGGTGCGGTACCCGATGGCCCGGAACGTGCCGTAGCGGGTGGGCAGGACCGTCTCCGCCTCGCGGACGACGAGGTTCTCCGTCCGGCGCCGGTAGGCGATGAGGTCGGCGATCGAGATCATCGCGAGCCCGTGCTCGTCGGCGAAGGCGCGGCAAGCCGCGGCTCGCATCATCGATCCGTCGTCGTGGACCAGCTCGCAGAGCACCCCGGCGGGGAACAGCCCGGCCAGGCGGGCGAGGTCGACACCGGCCTCGGTGTGCCCGGTGCGGCGCAGGACGCCACCCGGAACCGCGCGCAGCGGGAAGACGTGGCCGGGCCGGGTCAGGTGGCGCGGGCTGGTGCGCGGGTCGACCAGGGTGGCGATGGTGTGGGCCCGGTCGGCCGCCGAGATCCCGGTGGTGATGCCCTCACGGGCGTCGACGCTGACGGCGTACGCGGTCCCCTTGCGGTCCTCGTTGACCATGGTCATCGGCGGCAGCTCCAGGCGGTCGAGGGCGGGTCCCTCCATCGACACGCAGATGACCCCGCTGGTGTGGCGGACCATGAACCCGACCAGCTCGGGGCTGACCTTGGCGGCGGCGAAGACGAGGTCCCCCTCGTTCTCGCGGTCCTCGTCGTCGACCACCACGACCGGGCGGCCCGCGGCGATGTCCTCGACGGCGCGTTCGACGGTGTCCAGTCGGACGGCTCCGGGTCGCGCGTCGGTGCTCGTCTCGGGGGCGGTCGTCATGTTCGTGCTCCCAGCAGCTTCTCGACGTACTTGGCCAGGACGTCCACCTCGAGGTTGACGGTGGTGCCGACGGCCGCCCGCCCGAGGGTCGTGCGGTCGAGGGTGGTCGGGATGAGGCTCACCGAGAACCAGGTCGGGCCGACGTCGACGATGGTGAGCGAGACCCCGTCGACGGTGACGCTGCCCTTCTCCACCAGGTAGCGGGTGATCGCCTCCGGGACGTCGATGCGCACGACCTCCCAGTGCTCGCTCGGCGTGCGCTCGGCCACCGTCCCCGTCGCGTCGACGTGGCCCTGGACGAGATGCCCGCCCAGGCGGGCGGCCAGGGTGAGCGGACGTTCGAGGTTGACCGGGCTGCCGGCCACCAGTCCGCCGAGGGAGGAGCGGTCGAGGGTCTCGCGCATGACGTCGGCGCTGAACGTGGAGTCGTCGACGGCGGTGACGGTCAGGCACACGCCGTTGACGGCCACGGAGTCGCCGTCTGCCGCATCGGAGGTCACCAGCGGTCCACGGATGCGCAGCCGACGGGCGTCGCCGACGTCCTCGACGGCGACGACCTCCCCCAGCTCCTCGACGATCCCGGTGAACATCAGGCCTCCTCGCCCCTGCCTTCGTCCTCGCGGTCGACCTCGCCGCCCACCCGCGCGCTGATCCGGACGTCCTCGCCCAGCACGCTGACGTCGTCGGGATGCAACCGCAGCGCGTCCGCGATGGTCTCGATCCCCGCGTCGGCCAGCGCCGTGGGACCGGCGCCGAGCAGGACCGGGGCGACGTACACGCTGACCCGGTCGACCAGCCCGGCCGCGACGAACGCCGCGGCCACCGTGGGCCCGCCCTCCACGAGAACCGAGCGCACGCCGCGCCCGTAGAGCTCGTCGAGCGCCGACGCCGGGGTGTGCTGGCGCATGAGGACCGTCTCGGCCTGGCCGTCGAAGAGCCGGGAGTTGGCGGGCAGGTCGCGTCGGCCGAGCAGCACGCGCAGCGGTTGGTGGTCCGGCTCCGCGCCGTCAGGCAGGTCCCGGACGGTGAGCGCGGGATCGTCGGCGAGGGCCGTACCGGTGCCGACGAGCACCGCGTCGACCTCGTGGCGCAGGCGGTGCACGTCGGCGCGGGAGCGCGCCCCGGTGATCCAGCGCGACGTGCCGTCGGCCGCGGCGACCCGGCCGTCGAGGCTGGTGGCCAGCTTGAGGTGCACGTGCGGACGGCCGAGGCGCACCGCGGTCAGCCACGCCTCGTTGACCCGCTCCGCCTCCTCGCGAAGGACGCCGGACTCGACGTCGACGCCGGCCGAGCGCAGGTGGCCCGCGCCGCCGACCCCGGTCGGGTCGTCGACCGCGTAGACGACCCGCGCCACCTCGGCGGCCAGCAGCGCCTCCGAGCAGGGCCCGGTCCGGCCGGTGTGGTCGCAGGGCTCGAGGCTGACGACGGCGGTCCCCCCCACGGCGCGCTCCCCCGCCACGCGCAGCGCCTCGATCTCGGCGTGCGGACCGCCGTAGGCCTCGTGGCGCCCCTCGCCGACGATGGCTCCGGAGCGGTCCAGGACCACCGCGCCGACCACGGGGTTGGGAGAGGTACGGCCCAGGGCACCCGCCGCGAGGGTGAGGGCGCGGCGCATCGCACGCTGCTCGGTCTCGCTGGCCACGCCGCCCCACCTCCTCCTGCCGGGCCCGGGCGGCCGGTGGGTGAGGAGGCGGGTGTGCGCACGTCGGCGAGCGCCTAGGGCGACGCCGAGCGTGCCCGCGCGTCGCCTCCCTTCCGGACTTTCACCGTCGGTCCAGGAGTTCCACCTGATCCACCGGCCGAGGCCGGGTCGCGGACTGTCACCGCCGGTTCGGAGTTGCACCGATCCCGGGACGCACGAGCTGATCGCTCGGCTCCATTGTGCCATCCGCCGGGTCCGCGCCGGGGGCCGACGGCGAGCGCGAGGGTCGCGGCGTCCTCAGCCGCCCCCGGCGGGCCTCCGCGCGGCTTCCGCCTGGGCGCGCAGGCGCGCGCAGGCGGCGGCCGGGTCCGCCGCGCCGTACACCGCACTGCCCGCCACGAAGGTGTCCGCGCCGGCCTCGGCGCAGCGTGCGATGGTCTGCTCGGACACCCCGCCGTCGACCTGCAGCCACACCTCGCCACCGTGCCGGTCGAGCAGCCGCCGAGCCCGAGCGATCTTGGGGACCACGACGTCGAGGAAGGCCTGGCCGCCGAACCCGGGCTCGACCGTCATGAGCAGGAGCATGTCGAGCTCGGGCAGCAGGTCCTCGTACGGCTCGACGGGGGTCGCCGGCTTCAGCGCCATCCCCGCCCGCGCACCGGTCGAGCGGAGCGCACGCGCGAGGCGGATGGGCGCGTGCGCGGCCTCGACGTGGAAGGTGACCGAGCCGGCGCCGGCCTCGGCGTAGGCGGGCGCCCAGCGGTCAGGGTCCTCGATCATCAGGTGGCAGTCCACCGGGACCGTCGTCGCGGCCAGCAGCGCCTGCACCACCGGCAGCCCGAGGGTGAGGTTGGGCACGAAGTGGTTGTCCATGACGTCCACGTGCAGCCAGTCGGCGGCGCCCTGGACGGCCGCCGCCTCGTCGGCCAGCCGCGCGAAGTCGGCCGACAGCATGCTCGGTGAGATGCGCACCCCCACGGCCGCGAGCCTATTGGGGCGGGATCCAGGTGTGCTCCAGGACGCGCGTCGAGATCGTGATGATCAGTGGGAAGGCGAGGACGATCCCGACCGCCGGGATGGCGATGCCGGAGTCGTTGAGCAGGAACCCGAGCACCATCGCGACCGTGAACGCCCACAGGCCGAAGCGCAGCGTCGGGACCTGCTCCATCGCCCGGGACAGCACCGGCGCGAGGTCGCGGGTCGGGGCGGGGCGCAGCAGCACCAGGACGAGGAAGGCCAGCGCGAACGGCACGACGATGCCGAGGCTGCTGCTCGTCAGCAGCGACAGGTTGGCGTCGATCTTGCGGTGCACCACGGGCCACAGCTGGCCGTCGAGCACCTGCTGGACGAAGCGCCCCAGGTGGGTGCGCTGCTCGGGGGGGCGCAGCCAGTCCAGGGTCGCGACGGCGGCGACGACGACCGCGCCGCCGAGCACGAGACCGGCCAGGCGCAGCCAGGTGACGCGCAGCCCGAGGACCCCGAGGACCAGCACCCCGAACGCCGGCGCGATCGCGAGCATCCCGCCGAAGTCGCTGCCGAAGCGCGGCAGCCCGTCCAGGAGGAGCGTCGCGGCGCCGATGGCGGACACCGCGACCGCGGCGGCGCGCCGGTGCCGGCGTCGCAGGAGCAGGTCGGCGACGACGACCGAGGAGAGCAGGGACGCGGTCACGAAGAGGGCGAAGGCGACGTTGCCGAAGCCGTACAGCCGCCCGGCCACGATCGGGGAGTAGCCCATGAGGCTCGCGGTCTGTAGCCGCCCGCCCGTCGCGATGTCCAGCGCGAGGCCGACGGCGGTGACCGCGGCCACGACCCCCGCCTCGCCGAGGATGCCGTCGGGACGCCGGGCGACCTGGGCGACCAGCGCGACGACGACCGCGATCCCGAGGACGAGGGCCGCCAGGGCCAGGTCGGCGTGCGGCCACCGCCACCACGGGAACAGGTTCGCGAGGAAGGTGGCGATCGGCACGGCGCCGCAGACGAGGGCGGCGAGGCCGGTGAAGCGCAGCAGCGGCGCCCGGCCGGGACTCGTCGGCGGCCGGCGGCGAAGGGCCAGCCCGGCGCTGACGTACAGCAGCAGCTGCAGCGGGACCAGCGCGGCGAAGAAGCGGGGCGTGACCCGCAGGTAGACCTCGATCTTGTGGGCGTAGGCGAGCAGGGCGTCGCGCCGGCGCTCGTACGGCCCGCCGTGCCCGGTCGGCTCGACGGGGGTGCCGACGAACTGCGGCGACTGCGGCAGGCCCACCAGCGCGAAGACGGTGGGGGTGATGTCGGTGAGCAGCACGAGGTCGTTCTGCCGGGTCGAGGAGGTGGTGAGCCCGCCGACGGGGATGCCCGGGCCGGCGAGCGCGAGCGCCTCCAGCTGGGGGGTCTCCGCGGCGTTGGCCAGCGACGCGGCGAGCACGGTGGCGTCGGGCGGGAGGACGCTCAGCACGTGCGAGAGCACCGCGTCGACGGCGCGGACCTGGGCCGCCTCGTCGGGCCGCCCAGCCCCGCGGGTGTCGACCGACCCGGCGTCGACCACGGTGAGCGGGCAGGCCGCGACGTCGGCGCCGGTCAGGGCCATGGGGTCGGGCAGGTAGCGCGCGATCGTGCCGTCACCGCGGGCCAGCGCCACGCCCGCGCCGGGCCCGGCGGCGGTGGCGCACCGGCCGGCGGCGGCCAGCGAGTCGCCGAGGAGGCCGAGGCGGGCCTGGTACGTCGACGCGGCGGCGTCCGCCTTCAGCCGGGCCCAGCCCACCACGCGGCCGTCGCTCACCTGCGGGGAGACCGGGCAGCCCTTCTCGGTGGTGCGCGACCCCGGGGGCTTGCGGCTGGCCGCGCTGCGCCTCGCGGAGGAGACGGTGAGCCAGCCGTCGATCGGGCACGTCGAGCGGTACACCGAGCGCACCGACAGCTGGGCCGTCGCGCCCGCCCGGGCGACCTGGGTCAGCGCGGGGGCGACGGAGGGCGTGGCGCTGCCCCACGTCACGCCCGGGATGCCGACGACGACGACCGGGCCCGGGGCCCGGCCCACCTCCGACTGCAGCGGGCTCGCGGCGTGGGCGGCGGCGAGCGGCCAGGCGGCGGCGAGGGCGGCGGCTCCGGCGAGCAGGCGTACGGCTCGCCGTCGTCCCGCCACGAGCGGGGAGTCTAGGTCGCGGGGAGCGCCCCGCCCGCTGTGCGAGGATGCGCCGCGTGCCGCCCGCCGCCGTGGTGATCCCCGCGTTCCGGGAGGCGACGCGGGTGGGGGCGACGGTACGCGCGGCCGCTGCGCTGCCCGGCGTGGAGCTGGTCGTGGTCGTCGACGACGCCTCGCCGGACGCCACAGCCGAGGTCGCGGCCGAGGCCGGGGCCGTGGTCCTTCGCCGGGCCGCCAACCGTGGCAAGGGGGGCGCGCTCGAGCTGGGCGTCGCCGAGGTCGACGTCCGGCTCGGGCCGGACGCCGAGCCGCTGGTCTTCCTCGACGCGGACCTGGAGGGCAGCGCGTCGGCGGCCGAGGCGCTCCTGGAGCCGGTCGTGGGCGGGGCGGCCGACCTCGCGATCGGCGTCCTCCCGCCGCAGCGACGCGAGGGCGGCGGACGCGGCTTCGTGGTGCGCCTGGCCCGGGACGGCATCGCCGAGGCGACCGGCTGGGCTCCGGAGCAGCCGCTGTCCGGGCAGCGCTGCCTCACGCGCGCGGCGTACCGGGCCGCCCTGCCCCTCGCCCACGGCTGGGGCGTCGAGGTCGGCATGACCATCGACCTGCTGCGGGCCGGTTTCCGTGTCGTCGAGGTGCCGGCCGACCTCCACCACCGGGTGAGCGGGGCCGGGCCGCGGGCCCAGGTGCACCGGGGCCAGCAGCACCTCGGGGTGTGGCGGGCGCTGCGCGCCCGAGGGGTCGGTCCGCGCGTGCCGCTCCCCCGCTGAACCCCCGCGCGACGACCCCGCCCCGAGCCCGCTGTCATGCACTTCGCAAAGGGGTCATTGTGAAACGCCTGACACGGGGTCAGCGACGGCGGAGGGCGGCGAGGTACATCGCGTCGGTGCCGTGCCGGTGCGGCCACAGCTGGGCGTCCGGCCCGTCGCCGACGTCGGGCACGCCCCTGAGGGCCGGGCGTACGTCCAGCTCCTCGACGTCCCCGCGTCGCAGCGCGTCCGCGACCACCTCGCGGGTCTCGGCGAGGACCGGCGAGCACGTCGCATAGACGACGACACCGCCCGGGCGGACCGCATCGACGGCGGCCGCGAGCAGGTCGCGCTGCAGGGCGGCCAGCGCCGGGACGTCCTCGGGCCGCCGTCGCCACCGCACCTCCGGCCGGCGGCGCAGCGCGCCCAGGCCGGTGCAGGGGGCGTCCACGAGGACGCGGTCGAAGCTGGCCGGATCCCACGGCCCCGCCCGCCCGTCCGCGACGGTGACCTCGGCCCGGCCGGCCACCGCCCGCCGGACCAGCTCGGCCCGGTGCGGCTGCACCTCGTTGGCGGTCAGCCGGGCGCCGCGCTCGCCGGCCAGCCCGGCCAGCAGGGCGGCCTTGCCGCCGGGGCCGGCGCACAGGTCCAGCCACCGCCGATCGGCGCCCTCCAGTGGCACGGCCGCCGCCGCGATCGCGACGAGCTGGCTGCCCTCGTCCTGGACCGCCGCCCGCCCGGCCCGGACCGCCGGGACGAGGGCGGGGTCGCCACCCGACGCGAGCACCACGGCGTACGGCGACCAGCCGGCCGCGCGCGCCCCGTCGACGTCGAGCAGTTCCTCGACCGCGCCCCGGCCCGGGCGGGCGACGAGGGTGACCGGCGGGCGTACGTCGTCGGCGGCCAGCGCGGCGGCGAGCTCGGGGTCCGACGCGTCGACACCCAGCGCCCGGGCGATCTCCTCGACGACCCATCGCGGATGGGCGTGGCGCAGGGCGAGGGTGTCCAGGGCGTCCCGGTCGCGGCTGAGAAGGTCGAGCCACTCGGCCTGGTCGTGCTCGGCAACCCGGCGCAGTACGGCGTTGACGAAGCGCGCCCGCCCCTCCCCGACCACCGCGCGCGCCAGCTCCACCGTGGCGCTGACTGCGGCGTGCGTGGGCACCCGCAGGGCGAGGAGCTGGTGGACCCCCAGGCGCAGGACCACGAGGACGGGGACGTCGACCTCGGCCAGCGGGCGGTCCACGCAGGCCGCCAGCACCGCGTCATAGGTGCCCTGCCCGCGCAGCGTGCCGTACGCGAGCTCGGTGGCGAATGCGGCGTCACGCCCGTACAGACCGCGCTCGCGCAGCAGCGCGGGCAGCGCCAGGTTGGCGTACGCGTCCTCGACGGCGACCGCGCGCAGCAGCGCGTAGGCGACCAGCCGCGGCTCGTCCGGACGCGGCCGGCCGCGCCTCGGCTGCCCTGGGTTACCCGACATCCCCGCGCTCGCGGCCGGTCTCGATGTCGGGTGACGCAGCTGACCCGCGCCCGGCGTCACGCCGCGCATCGGCAGCACGCTGCGCGTCGGCGTCGCCGAGGCGCTCGCCGGGCAGCGGCCGGACCCCGCGGGCCCAGGCGGCGGCGTCCATCGCCCGTTTGCCCTGCGGGACCACCTCGCCGAGCGCGACGGCGTACGAACCGGTGCCGACGTGGACCTGCTGTCGACCCACCAGCAGCTCACCCGCTGCGAGGGTCGGCCCCGGGGCGACGCGTACCGGTCCGAGGCGCACCCGCTCGCCGCGGAACGTCGTCCACGCACCGGGCGCCGGCGTACACGCCCGGACCTGCCGGTCGACGCGAAGCGCCGGCGCGCGCCAGTCGACGCGGGCGTCCTCGGGGGTGAGCTTCGGGGCGAGCGAGACCCCCTCGGCCGGCTGGGGACGCGCGACGAGGGTGCCGTCCTCGATCCCGTCGAGGGTGCGCACGAGCAGGGCCGCACCGCTGACCGCCAGCCGCGCGAGCAGGTCGCCGCTGGTGTCGGTGGGCCGGATCGCCTCGGTGACCAGACCGTACGTCGGCCCGGTGTCCAGCCCCTCCTCGAGCCGGAAGGTCGTGGCGCCGGTGACCTCGTCGCCCGCGAGCACCGCGTGCTGCACCGGCGCCGCCCCGCGCCACGCCGGGAGCAGCGAGAAGTGCAGGTTCACCCAGCCGTGCGACGGGATCTCCAGCGCCGCGGGCGGCACGAGGGCGCCGTACGCCACCACCGGGCAAGCGTCCGGCGCGAGGGCGCGCAGCTCGTCCAGGAACTGCGGGTCCCGCGGACGGGTCGGCTTGAGGACATCGAGCCTGGCCTCCTCCGCGAGGCGGGCGACGGGCGAGGCGGTCAGCCGCCGGCCGCGCCCCGACGGCGCGTCGGGCCGGGTGACGACGGCCACCACGTCGTGGCGGGAGTCGAGCAGCGCGCGCAGGGAGGGCAGGGCCGGCTCGGGCGTACCGGCGAAGACGACCCGCACGGGTCCTACAGCGCCCGGCCGTCGGTGTTGTGCGGGCTCAGCCGGACGGTGACCGACTCGCCCCACCACTCCGCCTCGCGGATGGCCTTCATCGCCGCCTTGCGGGCGTCGCGGTCGAGCCGGTCCACGAACAGGATCCCGTCGAGATGGTCGGTCTCGTGCTGGATGCAGCGCGACTTCAGCGCCGTGCCCTCGATGACGACGGGGTCGCCGTACATGTTGAACCCCTTCGCGACCACGCCGTACGCCCGCTTGGTGTCGAAGGCCAGCCCCGGGATCGACAGGCAGCCCTCCTCGCCCTCCTGCTCCTCGTCGGAGAGGTCGAGGTCGGGGTTGACGAGGTGCCCGAGCTCGTCGTCGACCCAGTACGTGAACACACGCAGGGAGACCCCGATCTGCGGCGCGGCGAGGCCGACGCCGGGGGCGTCCTGCATGGTCTCGGTGAGGTCGGCGACGAGCTGGCGCAGCTCCTTGTCGAAGTCGACCACCGGCTCGGCGGGGGTGCGCAGCACCGGGTCGCCGAACAGGCGGATCGGCTGGATCATGGCGCCGATTCTACGGGCGCCCATCGACCCCCCCACGTGTGGCGGGACGCACGTCACTCCGGCCCCGCCGAGTCACGTCGACCCCCCCACTTGTGGCGGGATCCACGTCACTCCGACCCCGCCGAGTCACGTCGACCCCTCCACTTGTGGCGGGATGCACGTCACTCCGACCCCGCCGAGTGACGAAGACCCCGCCACAAGTGGGGCAGGAGGTGGGGGGTTGGGTCCCGTCCGTGCCGCGGGTCAGGCGGGTTCGGCCGCGGCCCTAGTGACCGCGGGGGGCGAGCAGGCCCTCGGCGACGAGGTGGGCCCGCAGCCGGTCGGCGTCCACGAACCGATACGCCCGAAAGCCCAGCGCCGCCGCCGCGGCGACGTTGCGCTCGACGTCGTCGACGTACACGGTCCGCTCCGGCACCACGCCGTGCCGCTCGACGAGGACGGCGAACAGCGCCGGGTCGGGCTTGGCCAGCCCCTCCTCCCCCGACACCACGACCGCCTCGAAGCCGGCGAGGAAGCCCAGGCTCGGTCGCACCAAGGGGAACAGCTCGGCGGACCAGTTGGTGAGGGCGAGCAGGCGTACGCCTCGCGCCCGAAGCTCGGCCACGACCGCGACGCTCTCGGGCATCGGCCCGCCCACGCTCTGCGGGAAGCGCGCGGGATAGGCCGCGATCGCCTCGGCGCGGTGGGGGTGCCGGGCGGCGTGCTCGGCGACGGCCTCCGCCCAGGGCCGGCCGGCGTCCTGGGCGTGGTTCCACTCCGCGAAGCCGATCTCGTCGAGGAACGCGTCGACGTCCTCACCCTCGTCCAGGACCTGCGCGAAGAGCAGCCGCGGGTCCCAGTGCACGAGCACCCCGCCCAGGTCGAAGACCACCGTGTCCGGGGCTTCGCGGTCCGGCGCTGCGTCGTCCGGGGCTGCGCGGTCCGGGGCTGCGCGGTCCAGGGCTTCGCCGCCCGGGGCTGCGGGGTCCGGGTTCGCACCGCTCGGGGCAGCGCCGGGTGCGAGGGGGTCACTCACCTCGCCGACCCTAACGGCGCCGCGCCGCCACGCGACGGGTCCCGCGACCGTGCCCGCGACACGGCAAGGAATGAGCACTTCCGTGGCCGTCGGGAGCTCGTCCGGTCCGGAGACTGCTCATCCTGTACGCCGTCCCCGCGCCGGTCGCTCTCCGTACGCCGTCCCGCGCCGATCGCTCAACGACACCGGTCGGTCCCCGGCTCAGGCGAGGTCGGCCGGGTCGATGCGGACGCGAACCGGCCCGCTCGTCTCCGCCGCCTTGCGGGCCGAGCGGACCCCCTGCGCGGCGTGCAGCGCGGAAGCGAGGGCGAGCCCGTCGTGCCGCGGGGTCCTGATCAGCAGGCGCACCCGCTGCTCCCCCTCGCCTGCCTCCAGAGCCTGCGGGCCGAGCACCTCCGCGGAGTCCGGGAGGTGGGCGGCCTCGAGCAGCTCCTCGGTCGCCGCCGGGCTGCCCGTGACCTCGGCCAGCCGGGCGGCCGGCGGGAAGCGCACCGCCTCGCGGTCGTCGAGCTCACGGGCGGCGGCCCACCACGGGTCCCACCGCAGCAGCGCCTGCACCGGGCGGCGCGCGGAGTCGGCGAGGACGACGACCAGCCCGCCGGCACCGGCTGGACGTACCAGCGCCGCCGCGTTGAGCCAGCGGCGCAGCGCCTCCTCCCCCGCGCGCAGGTCGGCGCGCTCGAGCAGCGCCCACCCGTCCAGCAGCAGGGCGGCGGCGTAGCCGGTGTCCGCGACCGGCTCGGCCCCAGGGGTGGCCACCACCAGCGCCGGGTCGGCGGGCACGGTGGCCCGGACGCCGTCCCGCCCCGACGTGATCACCGGTACCCCCGGGAAGGCCCGCCCCAGCTCCTCCGCGGTGCGGACGGCACCGACCACCTGGGCCCGGAAGCGGTCGCCCCCGCACTCCGGGCAGCGCCAGCCGCCGGCGGGCCGCGCGCACCAGCGGCACTGCGCGATGGCGTGGCCGGACGTCAGCGTCAGCGGCCCCCCGCAGTGCGCGCAGCGGGCCGGCTCGCGGCAGCGCGCGCAGGCCAGCGTCGGCAGGTACCCCCGACGGGGCACCTGGACGAGGACCGGCCCGCTGCGCAGCGCGTCGTGCGCGGTCCGCCAGGCCAGCGCGGGCAGCCGGGCGCTGCGGGCTGCCTCGTCCCGGGCCAGCTCGGCGTCGCCACCGGCGGCGCGCACCCTCGGCGCGTCGCGCCGGTGGTCCTGCGCGACGATCGGGTGGGCCCAGCCGGAGACGTTCAGCTGCTGGCCCTCCGCGGTGACGGCGTACCCGCCCACGAGCAGCGCGCAGCCCTCCAGCTCCGAGCGCAGGGCGAGGATCTCGCGGACGTGGGGGTACGGCGCGTGCGGCTCGGCGTGCAGGTCGTCGCCGTCGTCCCAGACGACGGCGAGCCCGAGGTCGCGGACCGGCGCGAAGGCCGCCGCCCGCGTCCCCAGCACGACGCGGACGTGCCCGCGGCGCACGGCGAGGAACCGCCGGTAGCGCTCCGCGGGCCCGAGGTCGGCGGTCAGCTGGACGTGACCGCCCGGGCCCACGACGGCGTCGAGCGCCGGTGCCAGCCGCGCCACGTCACGGGCGTCGGGGACGACCAGCAGGGCACCGCGCCCGGCGGTACGTGCGGCCGCGACCGCGCCCGCCAGCGCGTCGGCCACCGCGGCGCCCGGTCCTGGCGCCGCGCTCCACACCGCTCGCGCCGGGAGGGCGCCGGCAACGGCCCGGAGGAAGGCCGGCCCGTTGCGGTACGCCGCCCACGGCCCCGGCCCGGCCGCGAGCGGCAGCTCCTCGCCGGGCGTGGGCGCCTCGGGCGCCACGCCCGCCTCGGCGCGGGCGTGGCGCGGCGGGACGGCCAGGCGAAGGACGTCGGCCAGCGTGCCGGCGTACCGGTCGGCCACCGCCCGGGCCAACCGGGCGATCTCCGGGGCCAGCACGGGGTCCGCCGAGACGACCTTGCTCAGCCGGGACAGCCGGCCCGGGTGCTCGGACCCCGTGGCGCGCTCGAGCACCCAGCCGTCGACGAGGCGGCCGGCGAAGCGGACCCGTACGCGGGTCCCCGGCACCGCCGTCTCGGCCATCGCCTCGGGGACCTCGTAGTCGAACGGGCGGTCCAGGTGCGGCAGCGGCACGTCGACCGCCACCCGCGCGACCGGCAGCGGATCGCGCACTGCCGGCTCGCCCAACGCATCCCCGGCTGGCCCCGCCTCGCCCATCGGCGATGTCACGGGGGTCCCGGCAGTGCTTCGCTCACCGCTGGCTCGCGCGGACCGCCGACTCCCTCACGTCGGCAGTCTGCCCGACGGGCCTGACGCCCCCGGCCCGCTGTCCACACCCCCCGACCCTCTCCGACTGGTGGCGGGCTCTACGTCACTCGACTGCCAAGGAGTGACGTGCAACCCGCCACAAGTCGGGGGGAGAGAGGTCAGGCGCCGACGGCGGCGCGCAGGGCCTCGACGCGGTCGGTGCGCTCCCAGGTGAAGTCGGGCAGCTCGCGGCCGAAGTGGCCGTAGGCGGCGGTCTGCGCGTAGATCGGGCGCAGCAGGTCGAGGTCGCGGATGATCGCGGCGGGACGCAGGTCGAAGACGTCGGTGACGGCCCGCTGGATCTCCAGGTCCGGCAGCGCGCCGGTGCCGAAGGTCTCGACGAACAGCCCCACCGGGTGCGCCTTTCCGATGGCGTAGGCCACCTGGACCTCGCAGCGGCGGGCCAGGCCGGCGGCGACGACGTGCTTGGCGACCCAGCGCATGGCGTACGCCGCCGAGCGGTCCACCTTCGACGGGTCCTTGCCCGAGAAGGCGCCGCCGCCGTGGCGGGCCATGCCCCCGTAGGTGTCCACGATGATCTTGCGTCCGGTGAGGCCGGCGTCGCCCATCGGGCCGCCGATCTCGAAGCGGCCGGTCGGGTTCACCAGCAGGCGGTAGCCCTCGCTGTCGATCTCCAGCCCGGCGAGCTCCGGGTCGACGACGTACTCCTGGATGTCCGGGGCCAGCAGCGTTGCCAGGTCGATGTCACCGGCGTGCTGGGTGGACACCACGACGGTGTCGAGGCGTACCGGACGGTCGCCGTCGTACTCGATGGTGACCTGGGTCTTGCCGTCCGGGCGCAGGTAGGGGATGGTCCCGGCCTTGCGCATCTCGGAGAGCCGGCGCGCCAGCCGGTGGGCCAGCGCGATGGGCAGGGGCATGAGCTCGGGGGTGTCCGAGGTGGCGTACCCGAACATCAGGCCCTGGTCACCCGCTCCCTGCCGGTCCAGCGGGTCGTGCGAGCCCTCGCTTCGCTCCTCGTAGGCGTCGTCGACACCCTGTGCGATGTCCGGCGACTGGGAGCCGATGGACACGGACACGCCGCAGGACTGACCGTCGAACCCCTTCTTCGAGGAGTCGTAGCCGATATCGAGGATGCGCTCGCGCACGATCGTCGGGATGTCGGCCCATCCCTCCGTGGTCACCTCGCCGGCCACGTGCACCAGGCCGGTGGTCACGAGCGTCTCGACCGCGACCCGGCTCCTCGGGTCCTCCTTGAGCAGGGCGTCGAGGATGGAGTCGCTGATCTGGTCGGCGATCTTGTCCGGGTGACCCTCGGTGACGGACTCCGAGGTGAACAGGCGTCGGGACACGTGTCGGCTCCAGGAAAGGTCGGGGGATCGGCGAGCCAGTCTAGCCAGCGGAAGTGACGTCGCCGACCACGGCGGGGGCGCGTCACCCCTGCGGGGGACCCTCCCGCCAGACCCGGTCAACGGCGTCCCACACAGCGTCACCGAGGGCCTCCTTCGGCCCGAACGGCACCGGGACCGCCGACCCGTCCGCCCCGAGGATGACCGCCGCGTTGTCGGAGGACTCGAAGCCGCGCCCGTCGGAGACGTCGTTGACCACGAGCAGGTCGCAGCCCTTGCCGGCGAGCTTCGCCCGGCCGTGGGCCAGCACGTCCGCCGACTCGTCGCCGGTCTCCGCGGCGAAGCCGACGACGACCTGGCCCGCGGCCCGGCCAGCGACTAGCTCGGCGAGCACGTCGGCCGTGCGCTCGAGGACCAGCGGAGGTGGGTCGCCGGCGTCCGACTTCTTGATCTTCGAGGCCGTGTACGTCGCCGGCCGGAAGTCCGCGACCGCCGCCGCCATCACCACCGCGTCGGCGCCGACGGCGGCGCCCAGCACCGCGGCCCGAAGCTCCTCGGCCGTGCCCACCCGGACCACCTTCGCGCCCGCGGGGTCCTCCAGCGCGACGTTGGCCGCGACCAGCGTGACCTCCGCGCCGCGCGCGGCCGCGGTCCGCGCCAGCGCCCACCCCTGGCGCCCGCTGCTGCGGTTGCCGAGGAAGCGCACCGGGTCGAGCGGCTCACGCGTCCCGCCGGCCGACACGACGACACGGCGTCCGGCGAGGTCGGGGCCGGCGTGGCCGCGTGCGAGCACCCGCAGCGCCACCGCGAGGATCTCCTCCGGCTCCGGCAGCCGGCCGGCACCGGAGTCCGCCCCGGTGAGCCGGCCCACGGCCGGCTCGATCACGACGACACCGCGCTCGCGCAGCGTGGCGACGTTGTCGCGCGTGGCCGGGTGCTCCCACATTTCGGTGTGCATCGCCGGGGCCATGACGACCGGGCAGCGCGCCGTCAGCAGGGTGGCGGTGAGCAGGTCGTCGGCCATCCCGTGCGCGGCGCGGGCCAGTAGGTCGGCGGTGGCGGGTACGACGAGCACGAGGTCGGCGCGCTGCCCTAGCCGTACGTGCGGGACGTCGTGCACGTCCGCCCAGACCTCGCTCGCCACCGGCTGGCCCGACAGCGCTGCCCAGGTGGGCGCCCCCACGAACCGCAGCGCCGCGCGTGTCGGGACGACCCGCACCTCGTGGCCGGACTCGGTCAGCCCCCGCAGCACCTCGCACGCCTTGTACGCGGCGATGCCGCCGCTCACGCCCAGGACGACGCGCTGGGCCGGGCGCTCGGGGTCCATACGGGCAAGCGTCCCACGCCGCGCCCGGGGAGTACGCCCCGTCACGCCGAAGGCGCTGGGCGAGCGGCGGGTCAGTCCTCCGACGGAGGCTCGACGTGCTCCAGGGTCAGCAGGCCGGCGTTGATCTCGCGCAGGGCCACCGAGAGCGGCTTCTCCTGGACGTGGGTCTCGACGAGCGGGCCGACGTACTCGAGCAGGCCCTCGCCGAGCTGGCTGTAGTAGGCGTTGATCTGGCGGGCGCGCTTGGCGGCGTACAGAACCAGGCCGTACTTGTTGTCGACGGCGTCCAGGAGCTCATCGATCGGCGGCTCGGTGATGCCCTCGGGGCGGGCGATGGTGCCGGACAAGGGTGGGCCTTCCTGCGGACGGGCGGGGGACGTCTCAGCCGGTGACGCCCATCAAGGCTACCAGCCGGCTGCAGACGGCCTCGACGTCGTCGTTGACCAGCGTGACGTCGAACTCCGAGGCGGCGGCGAGCTCGCGCGTCGCGACCTCCAGGCGGCGGGCGATGACGTCGGCCGGCTCGGTGCCGCGTCCGGTCAGCCGCTCGACGAGGACGTCCCACGACGGCGGGGTGAGGAAGACGAACAGGGCCTCCGGACGTACGGCCCGGACCTGGCGGGCCCCCTGCAGCTCGATCTCCAGGATCACCGGGGTCCCCGCGGCGAGACGCTCCTCGACGGGACGGCGGGGCGTGCCGTAGCGGTGGCCGGCGAACTCCGCCCACTCGAGGAACTCCCCCGCCGCCACCATCTGCGCGAAGCGATCGGGGGTGACGAAGGAGTACGTCTGCCCGTCGACCTCGTCCGGGCGCGGCGCGCGGGTCGTGGCCGACACCGACAGCCAGATCTCCGGGTGCCGGGCGCGCAGGTGCGCCACCACGGTGCTCTTCCCGACCCCGGAGGGGCCGGAGAGGACGGTCAGCCGCGCCGGCCGCCGCTTCTCCTCCGCGTCAGCTGCCGCCACCGAACTCCCGCTCGAGCGCGGCCACCTGGTTCGTGCCGAGTCCGCGGACCCGACGCGACTCGGAGATCTGCAGGCGCTCCATGATCTGGGAGGCGCGGACCTTGCCGACCCCCGGCATCGACTCCAGGAGCGCCTTGACGCGCATCTTGCCGATGACGTCGTCCCCCTGGCCGTCGTGGATCACGTCGGCGAGGGAGGCGCCCGAGTGCTTGAGCCGGTTCTTGACCTCGGCCCGCGCCCGCCGGGCGGCCGCCGCCTTCTCCAGGGCCGCGGTGCGCTGCTCGGGAGTCAGCTCGGGAAGAGCCATCGGACCACCTCGGGACGGGCGGTGAGCACCGCAGCGACAGGGTGGCCCGAACCTAGCCAAGCCCTCCGCGCCACTGCAACGCGCCCCAGACCCTGGCCACGCGTGGGCCGGAGCGCGCCTACCGGCGGGTCAGGACGTCGGCGAGCTGGGCGGCCGAGCGGTCGGCGGCCTCCCGAAGCGCCGCGACCGACGGTCCGGCGCGCAGCACGTCCCGGCTGGTCGAGACGACGACGCGCGGCAGGGCCGCGCCGAAGACTCGGGCGAGGTCCGCGGCGGTGCCCCCCTGCGCCCCGAAGCCGGGCGCGAGCAGGGGGCCGTTGACCCGCGTCAGGTCGTACGCCGTCTCGCCCACCGTCGCCCCGACCACGGCGCCGAAGGACCCGAGCGGGGAGGCGCCCGCGTTGAGCGCCGCCAGGTGGTCGAGCACGGTGCCGGCGACGGTACGTCCGTCGGCACCGTGGGCGCCCTGCACCTCCGGGCCTTCGGGGTTCGAGGTCAGCGCGAGGACGAACACGCCGGCCCCGGTGGAGGCGGCCAGGTCGAACGCCGGCTGCAGCGAGCCGAAGCCGAGATAGGGGCTGAGCGTGACCGCGTCGGCGGCCAGGGGCGAGGAGGGGTCGAGGTAGGCCGACGCATAGGCCTGCATCGTCGACCCGATGTCGCCGCGCTTGACGTCGAGCAGCGCGAGGGAGTCGGTGCCCCGGATGTCGGCCAGCGTGCGCTCCAGAGCCGCGATCCCCGCGCTGCCGTGGCACTCGAAGAACGCCGACTGCGGCTTGAGGACGGCCACCCGGCCGGCGAGGGCCTCGACGACGGTCCGGGCGAAGCGCTCGGCCCCCGCCGCGGAGCGCGGCAGCCCCCACGCGTCGAGCAGGCCGGCGTGCGGGTCGATCCCCACGCAGAGCGCGCCGAAGCGCTCCAACCGCTGGTGCAACCGCTCCCCGAAGGCCTGACTCACCCCTCGGCTCCCGCACCCTCACCCTCGTCGGGCGCCGCACCGACCGCGAGACCCTCGCCCCGGTGGGCGTACCCGATCGCCTCGGACAGCTTGCCGAAGCCGTGCTCGGCGAGGGCCCGGCGCAGCTCGGCGGACACCCGGGCGACCGCCGACGGGTCGTGGAAGACCACCGTGCCGACCGAGACCGCCGAGGCGCCGGCCAGCACGAACTGGAGGGCGTCGAGGCCGCTCCAGATCCCGCCCATGCCCAGGATCGGGACGTCGGGGAGCGCGGCGTGCACCTGCCACACGCAGCGCACCGCCAACGGCCGGATCGCCGGGCCCGACAGCCCGCCGGTGACGCCGGCGAGGGCCGGTCGCAGCGTGTCGGTGTCGATGACCATCCCGAGGGAGGTGTTGATCATCGACAGCCCGTCGGCGCCCGCGTCGACCACCGCCCGGGCCACCGCGACGATGTCCGTGACGTCCGGGCTCAGCTTGGCCAGCACGGCTACGCCGGGCGCCGTCGAGCGACGGACCCCGTGCACGACCTGGGCCGCCGCCGCCGGGTCGCACGCGAACACCTGCCCGCGGTCCTCGACGTTGGGGCAGGAGATGTTGACCTCGACGCCGGCCACGCCGTCCGCCAGGCGCAGCCGCTGGGCCAGCTTGACGTACTCCTCGACGCTGCTGCCGGCGATGGACACCACCGTGCGCACACCGCGCTGGCGCAGCCAGGCGAGGTCCTTGTCGACGAACGCCTCGATCCCGGGGCCCTGCAGCCCGATCGAGTTGAGCATCCCGCTCGGTGTCTCGGCCATCCGCGGCGTCGGCCGACCCGACCGCGGCTTCAGCATCACCGACTTGGTGACCACCGCGCCGATGGCCGTGAGGTCGACGAAGGGCTCGAGCTCGCGCCCGGCCGCGGCGCAGCCCGAGGCCGTGAGCACCGGGTCGGGGAGCAGCAGCGGGCCGAGCGAGGTGGACATGTCGACGTCGGGCAGGGCGGCGCCCGACTCGGCCGGCCGGGTCAGCCGCATCCTGGTCATGAGGTGCTCCCGCCGACCGCGGCGCCGGCCCGGAACCGCTCGGCGCCGCCGTCGGCCACCGGCGCCCCGAGGGCGTCCGCGGGCACCGTCCCGATGTCGTCCCAGCGCACCAGGTCCCCGTTGAAGACCGGCCCGTCCGTGCACGAGCGGACCATGCGGGTAACCCCGTCCTCGCCGATCACCGGCAGCACGCAGGTCATGCACACGCCGACGCCGCAGGCCATCGCCTCCTCGACGGCGCACTGGCTGTGGGCGCCGTAGGCGTGGGCCACCCGGGCGACCGCGGCGAGCATCGGCATCGGCCCGCACGCGTAGACGACGTCCGAGGCGTTGCGCGCGAGCATCGCCGGCAGCACGTCGGTGACCAGCCCGCGCTCCCCCGTCGAGCCGTCCTCGGTGGTGATCGCGACCTGCGTGGAGATCCGCTTGGCGTCCAGCGCCCCGAACAGCTTCGCATCCGTGGCCGCGCCGATGACGAAGTCCACGCGGCAGCCGCGCGCCCGCAGCTGCTCGGCCAGGGTGAACAGCGGCGCGGCGCCATACCCACCGCCGACCAGCGTCGCCGTCACCACCTCGCGCGGGAGCGCGAACGGGTGCCCGAGCGGCCCCACGACGTCGACCGGGTCGTGCGCGCGCAGGTCCGCCAGCCAGCGGGTGCCCGGCCCCTTGGGCGCGATGACGAGCTCGACGGTGCCGCCGTATACGCCGCGCTCGGCGACCCGGTAGATCGAGAACGCGCGGCGCAGCAGCATCGAGGTGTTCTCACCGCCGACGGCGAGCGCCACGAAGTGGCCCGGACGGGAGACCTCGGCGATCCCGGGCGCGACGAGGGTGAGCAGGTGGTAGGCCCCGACCCTGCGGTTGGACAGGACCTCGCCGCGCACCTGGACCGGTGCCATCGACCAGCTCTCCCCTCAGTCCTCGTCCACGGGTCGACCACCGTTTCGCTCCGAGTCCCTGAGGTCGCTTCGCTCCGAGCCCCGGAGGTCCCGACCGTACTCCTGCAGCGAGCGGACCCCCACCTCACCCCGGAGCATCGCCTCGATGCCCAGGACCGCAGCGGACAGCCCCTGGATGGTGGTCAGGCTGGGGACTCCCCGGCGCACCGCGGCGGTGCGCAGCTCGTAGCCGTCGAGGCGGGCGCCGACGCCGTACGGCGTGTTCACGACGAGCGCGATGTCCCCTGCGAGGATCTGCTGGACGGCGTCGAGGGTGCCGTCATCGGGCTGGAAGTGCTTGCGGACGACGGTGACCGGGATGCCCGCGCGTCGGAGCACGTCGGCCGTCCCGGAGGTCGCGAGCACCTCGAAGCCGAGGTCGGCGAGCGCCTTCACCGGGAAGAGCATCGCGCGCTTGTCGCGGTTCGCCACGGACACGAACGCCCGGCCGGACGTGGGCAGTCCGCCGGCGTAGGCCGCGAGCTGGGATTTCGCGAACGCCGTCCCGAAGGCGGGATCGATGCCCATGACCTCGCCGGTCGAGCGCATCTCCGGACCGAGGACGGTGTCGACGCCGTGGAAGCGCCCGAAGGGAAGGACCGCCTCCTTGACCGAGGTTGGGGCGTCCGGAGGGACGTCGGCGCCGTCCCCCTCGGCCGGCAGGAGGCCCTCCTCCCGCAGCTGGGCGATGGTCGCGCCGGCCATGATGCGGGCGGCGGCCTTCGCCAGCGGCACCGCCGTGGCCTTGGAGACGAACGGCACGGTGCGCGAGGCGCGCGGGTTCGCCTCGAGGACGTAGAGCACGTCGGAGGCCAGGGCGTACTGGACGTTGAGCAGCCCGTGCACGCCGACGCCCCGGGCGATCTGCTCGGTGGAGCGCCGGATCCGGGCGATGTCTCCCCGGCCCAGCGTGATCGGCGGCAGGGCGCACGCGGAGTCGCCGGAGTGGATCCCGGCCTCCTCGATGTGCTCCATCACCCCGCCCAGATAGAGGTCGGTCCCGTCGAAGAGCGCGTCGACGTCGATCTCGAGGGCGTCGTCGAGGAAGCGGTCGACGAGCACCGGCCGGTCCGGGCCGATCTCGGTGGCCCGCCCGAGGTAGTCGGCCAGCATCGCCTCGTCGTACACGATCTCCATCCCGCGTCCACCCAGGACGTAGCTCGGCCGCACGAGCACGGGGTAGCCGATGGCGTCGGCGATCGCCTTGGCCTCCTCGAAGGTGTGCGCGGTCCCGAAGCGCGGCGCCGGCAGGCCGGCGGCGAGCAGCACCTGGCCGAAGGCCCCCCGGTCCTCGGCGAGGTGGATGGAGCCGGGCGAGGTCCCGACGATCGGCACCCCCTCGGCCTCCAGGGCGCGGGCGAGCCCGAGGGGGGTCTGCCCGCCGAGCTGCACCACGACCCCGGCGACCGGACCGGCCACGGACTCGGCGTGGAAGACCTCGAGGACGTCCTCGAGGGTGAGCGGCTCGAAGTACAGCCGGTCGCTGGTGTCGTAGTCGGTCGACACCGTCTCCGGGTTGCAGTTGACCATGACGGTCTCGTACCCGGCCTCGCTGAGCGTCATCGCCGCGTGGACGCAGGAGTAGTCGAACTCGATGCCCTGCCCGATTCGGTTGGGCCCGCTGCCCAGGATCAGCATCGCCGGCCGGGTGCGGGGGGCGACCTCGGTCTCCTCGTCGTAGGAGGAGTAGTGGTACGGCGTGCGGGCGGCGAACTCCGCCGCGCAGGTGTCGACGGTCTTGTAGACCGGGCGGACGCCGAGCCCGTGGCGCATGCCACGTACCTCGGCCTCGGTCGTCCCGCGCAGCTGCGCGATCTGGCGGTCTGAGAAGCCGTGGCGCTTGGCCAGGCGGAGCAGGTCGGCGTCCAGCTCTTCGGCGGCGCGGACCTGCTCGGCGACCTCTTCGACGAGGGCCAGCTGGTCGAGGAACCAGGGGTCGATCGCCGTCGCCTCGGCGAGGGCCTCGATGCTCGCTCCGGCCCGCAGCGCCTGGTGCACCAGCGCGAGCCGCCCGTCGCGCGGTACCCGGATCTGCTCGAGCAGATCCTCCAGCGCGCCCGGCGGCTGCTCCCAGGAGAACACCGCATCCGGCTTCTCCAGCGATCGCAACGCCTTCTGGAGCGCCTCGGTGAAGCACCGGCCGATCGCCATCGCTTCGCCGACGGACTTCATCGTCGTGGTCAGCGTCGCGTCCGCCTGGGGGAACTTCTCGAACGCGAAGCGCGGGACCTTGACGACGATGTAGTCCAGGGTCGGCTCGAAGGACGCGGGAGTCTCGCGCGTGATGTCGTTGGGGATCTCGTCGAGGGTGTAGCCGACCGCGAGCCGGGCCGCGATCTTGGCGATCGGGAAGCCGGTGGCCTTCGACGCGAGCGCCGAGGAGCGTGAGACGCGCGGGTTCATCTCGATCACGATGAGTCGCCCGCTGAGCGGGTCGACGGCGAACTGGATGTTGCAGCCTCCGGTGTCGACGCCGACCGCACGGATGATGTCGATCGCCACGTCGCGCATGCGCTGGTACTCGCGGTCGGTGAGGGTGAGCGCCGGCGCGACCGTGATCGAGTCGCCGGTGTGCACGCCCATCGGGTCGAGGTTCTCGATCGAGCAGACGACGACGACGTTGTCGGCGCGGTCGCGCATGAGCTCGAGCTCGTACTCCTTCCAGCCGAGGATCGACTCCTCCAGGAGCACCTCGGTGGTCGGGCTGGCCTGCAGGCCGGCACCGGCGATGCGGCGCAGGTCGCTCTCGTCGTACGCCATCCCGCTGCCGGCCCCGCCCATCGTGAACGACGGGCGGACCACAACGGGGTAGCCGAGGCTCTCCACCGCCTCGAGGCAGTCGGCCATCGTGTGGCAGATCGCGCTGCGAGCCGACTCCGCGCCCACCGAGTCGACGATCTCCTTGAACGCCCGGCGGTCCTCACCGCGGCGGATCGCATCGACGTCCGCCCCGATCAGCTCGACCCCGAACTTCTCCAGCACCCCGCGCTCGTGCAGCGCCATCGCGGTGTTCAGTGCGGTCTGCCCGCCGAGGGTCGCCAGCAGGGCGTCCGGCCGCTCCCGCTCGATGATCTTCTCGACCACCTCGGGCGTGATCGGCTCGACGTAGGTGGCGTCAGCGAACTCCGGGTCGGTCATGATCGTGGCGGGGTTGCTGTTGACGAGGATCACCCGCAGGCCCTCGGACCGCAGCACCCGGCACGCCTGGGTCCCCGAGTAGTCGAACTCCGCGGCCTGCCCGATGACGATCGGCCCGGAGCCGATGACCAGGACGCTCGACAGATCCGTGCGACGCGGCATCAGTCGGCCCTCCCCGCCACCGGCTCGCGCGTTCGCATCAGGTCGGCGAAGCGGTCGAACAGGTACCCCGCGTCGTGCGGGCCGGCCGCCGCCTCCGGGTGGTACTGCACCGAGAAGGCGGGCGCGTCGAGCAGCGCGAGTCCCTCGACGACGCCGTCGTTGAGGTTGACGTGGCTGACGAAGGCGCGGCCGTACGGCGTCTCGAACGGCGTGCCGTCGGCCGGGGCGTCGACCGCGAACCCGTGGTTGTGCGCGGTGACCTCGACCCGGCCCGTGGTGCGGTCCTGCACGGGCTGGTTGATGCCCCGGTGGCCGTACCGCAGCTTGTACGTCCCCAGGCCGAGCGCGCGCCCGAGCACCTGGTTGCCGAAGCAGATGCCGAAGGTCGGGACCCCCGCGTCGAGCGCGGCGCGCGCGAGGGCGACGGCGTGGTCGGCCGTCGCCGGGTCCCCGGGCCCGTTGGAGAGGAAGACGCCGTCAGCGCCGATCGCGAGCAGCTCCTCCGGGGTGGACGTCGCTGGCACCACGTGCACCTCGATGCCCCGCTGCGCCATCCGGTGCGGCGTCATCGCCTTGATGCCGAGGTCCACCGCCACGACAGTGAAGCGCCGCTCGCCCAGGGCCGGGACGACGTAGGCCTGCCGCGTGGTCACCTGCGCGGTGAGGTCGGCCCCCTCCATCATCGGGGACTCCAGGACGCGCCCCAGCAGCGCATCGGCGTCGGCGGTCACCGACGAGACACCGACGCGCATCGCGCCGCGATCGCGCAGGTGGCGGGTCAGCGCCCGGGTGTCGATGCCGCTGATGCCGACGACACCCTGGCTGGCCAGCTCCTCGTCGAGGCTGCGCCGGGACCGCCAGCTCGACGGGCGACGGGCGGGGTCGCGGACGACGTAGCCGCTGACCCAGATCCGCGCCGACTCGGGGTCCTCGTCGTTGACGCCGGTGTTGCCGATGTGCGGGGCGGTCATCACGACGACCTGACGGTGGTAGCTCGGGTCGGTCAGCGTCTCCTGGTAGCCGGTCATGCCGGTGGCGAAGACCGCCTCGCCGAAGGTCTCCCCGACCGCGCCGTACGCCCGCCCGCGGAAGGTCCGCCCGTCCTCGAGGACCAGCAGGGCTGCGCTCACGCGAGGCTCCCGTCGAGGACGGTCGGGGTGCCGCGCAGGAAGGTCGCCACGACGCGGGCCGGCAGCTCGCGCCCGGCGTAGGGCGTGTTTCTGCTGCGGCTGGCCAGCGCCTCGGGGCGCACCGTGACCCTGGCCGCCGGGTCGACCAGCGTGAGGTTGGCGGGCTCCCCCGCCGCGACCGGGCGCCCGTGGCCGGGCAAGCGCCCGATCCGGGCCGGCCGCAGGGACATCCGGTCCGCGACCCCCGCCCAGTCGAGCAGCCCCGTCGTGATCATCGCCTCGGCGACGACGCCGACGGCGGTCTCCAGCCCGAGCATCCCGAAGGCCGCCGCGGCCCACTCGCAGTCCTTGTCCTCGACGGCGTGCGGGGCGTGGTCGGTGGCCACCGCGTCGATCGTGCCGTCAGCGAGGGCGAGGCGCAGCGCCTCCACGTCGGCCTTGGTGCGCAGCGGCGGGTTCACCTTGTAGGTCGGGTCGTACGTCGTCGCGAGCTCGTCGGTCAGCAGCAGGTGGTGCGGGGTGACCTCGGCCGTGACGTCGATGCCGCGGGCCTTGGCCCAGCGCAGGATGTCGACCGTCCCCGCCGTGGACACGTGGCAGACGTGCAGGCGGGAGCCGACGTGCTCGGCGAGCAGGACGTCGCGGGCGACGATCGCCTCCTCCGCCACGGCCGGCCAGCCCTTCAGGCCGAGGACTCCGGACAGGACGCCCTCGTTCATCTGGGCGTCCTCGGTCAGCCGCGGCTCCTGCGCGTGCTGGGCGACGACCCCGTCGAAGGCCTTGACGTACTCCAGCGCCCGGCGCATGAGCAGGGCGTCGCTGACGCAGTGCCCGTCGTCGGAGAAGACGCGTACGCGCGCCGCCGAGTCGGCCATCGCCCCCAGCTCGGCGAGGCGCTGCCCCTGCAGGCCGACGGTCACGGCGCCGACCGGCTGCACGTCGGCGTGCCCGGCCTCCCGGCCCAGCCGCCACACCTGCTCGACGACGCCCGCGGTGTCGGCCACCGGGTCGGTGTTGGCCATCGCGTGGACCGCCGTGAAACCACCGAGGGCGGCCGCCCGGGTGCCCGTCTCCACGGTCTCGGCGTCCTCGCGACCCGGCTCGCGCAGGTGGGTGTGCAGGTCCACGAGGCCCGGCAGGAGGACGAGCCCCTCGGCGTCGACGACGGTGGCACCCGCCCTGCTGACCCGCGTGCCGACCTCGGCGACGACCCCGTCCTCGACGAGGACGTCGGCCGCCTCGCCGCCGAGGATGCGTGGCCCGCGCAGCACGTACGCGCTCACTCGGCCACCCCCGGCTGCTCGCCGATGGCGGGTTGGGCTCCCCCGAGCAGCAGGTAGAGCACGGCCATTCGCACGCTGACGCCGTTGGTGACCTGCTCCACGATGACCGACCGCGAGCCGTCGGCGACCTCGGCGGAGATCTCCATCCCCCGGTTCATCGGGCCGGGGTGCAAGACGATCGCGTGGTCCGGCAGGGTCGCCGCGCGGGTCGCGTCGAGGCCGTAGCGGCGCGCGTACTCGGCAGCGCTCGGGAAGAACCCGCCCCCGCCGGGGTCCATGCGTTCGCGCTGGACCCGCAGCATCATCACGGCGTCGCTCTTGGGCAGGGCCGCGTCGAGGTCGTAGGTCACCGTGCACGGCCAGGAGTCCACCCCGACCGGCAGCAGGGTCGGCGGGGCGACGAGAGTGACGTCGGCCCCGAGCAGGTGCAGCAGCTTGACGTTGGAGCGGGCCACCCGGCTGTGCAGGACGTCGCCCACGATGGCCACCCGGCGGCCGGCCAGGTCGCCGGTGCCGCCGGCGAGGTGGCGGCGCAGCGTGAAGGCGTCGAGCAGCGCCTGCGTCGGGTGCTCGTGGGTGCCGTCGCCGGCGTTGACGACCACGCCGTTGATCCATCCGGAATGCGCCAGCCGGTGCGGCGCGCCGCTCGCGTGGTGGCGGACCACGACGGCGTCGGCCCCCATCGCCTCGAGGGTGAGCGCGGTGTCCTTGAGCGACTCGCCCTTGGACACGCTGGAACCCTTGGCGGAGAAGGTGATGACGTCCGCCGAGAGGCGCTTCGCGGCTGCCTCGAAGGAGATCCGGGTACGCGTGGAGTCCTCGAAGAACAGGTTGACGACGGTGCGCCCGCGCAGCGTCGGAAGCTTCTTGACCGGGCGGTCGGCGAGACGGGCGAGCTCGTCGGCGGTGTCGAGGACCAGGACCGCGTCGTCGTGGGTGAGGTCGTCGACGCTGACCAGGTGGCGGGTCATCGGGCGGCTCCGGTGTCCGGCAGCGGGTGGGCGGACTCGATGAGGACGGCGTCGGCGCCGTCGGTGCCGGCCAGCCGGACGTGCACGGACTCGGCAAGGGAGGTCGGCAGGTTCTTGCCGACGTAGTCGGCGCGGATCGGCAGCTCGCGGTGCCCCCGGTCGACGAGCACGGCGAGCTGGACGCCGCGCGGGCGGCCCAGGTCGTCGAGGGCGGTCAGCGCCGCGCGGACGGTACGTCCGGAGAACAGCACGTCGTCGACGAGCACGACGACCCGCCGGTCCACCCCCTCGGGCGGCACCGTCGTGGGCAGCAGCGGACGAGCGGGCCGCAGCCGCAGGTCGTCCCGGTACATGGTGACGTCGAGGCTGCCGACCCCGACCGCTCGCCCCTCGACCTCGGCGATGCGCTCGCCGAGCCGGGCGGCGAGCTCCACGCCGCGGGTGGGGATGCCGAGCAGGACGAGGTCGTCGGAGCCGCGGTTGCGCTCGAGGATCTCGTGGGCGATGCGGGTGAGCGCGCGCTGGATATCGGCGGCGTCGAGGACCTCGCGGCTGGCGACGGCTGTCTCGGCACCGGGCGCGGGCGTGCCTGGGCACATGGGGCGGCTCCTTCCCCGCCTCGCGGGACGGGTCGTTAAAGGAGGTCGTGCAGGGCCGTGGCCAACCTACCAGCGGCCGGCCCCGTTGGGCCGAAGGGGTTCAGCCGAACGTACCGTTGCAGCTCGTGACTGTTGACGACCAACCGTCACTCTCCGTACCGTCACTGACCGTGACCGGGGAGGGGCCGGTCACCCGTGGACCTTGGGGGGTGCCGCACGGTGACTACCGACTACGCCCGCGCGCTGGGAGCCCGACTGCGCGCGATCCGGACGCAGCAGGGACTGTCCCTGCACGGCGTCGAGCAGAAGAGCCAGGGCCGGTGGAAGGCCGTCGTCGTCGGCTCCTATGAGCGCGGCGACCGTGCGGTCACGGTGCAGCGCCTATCGGAGCTGGCCGACTTCTACGGGGTCCCGGTGGCCGAGCTGCTGCCCGGCGGCTCCGGCCGGGTCGCCAACGGCACGACGCCGCCCGCACGCCTGGTGATCGACCTCGAACGGCTCGGCCGGGTTCCCGCGGAGAAGGCGGGGCCGCTGGCCCGCTACTGCGCGACCATCCAGAGCCAGCGCGGCGACTACAACGGCCGGGTGCTCTCGGTGCGCCAGGACGACCTGCGCACCCTGGGTGTCATCTACGACACCTCGCCGGCGGTCCTCGTCGAGCAGTTCATCACCTGGGGCGTCCTCGACGCCGCCGCCCGCCGCGCCCTCAACGACGACTGACGCACCGACCTGTCAGACGGATCGGGCGCCCCAGCGCCCGAAGCGCCTGACAACTCACCGCATCCACCGCACTACCCCCGACTTGTGGCGGGTCCTACGTCACTCCCGGGTACGGGAGTGACGGACAACCCGCCACATGTGGGGTCGAGGGGGTCAGTCGCGAGAGGTCAGTCGCGAGAGGTCAGTCGAGGACCTCAGTCGGGGACCTCAGTCGAGGACGCGGTACGCCGGCGCGACCTCGCCGACGGCGTCGCCGATGCGGTGGACGCGCATCGCGTTCGTGGAGCCCGGGATCCCGGGCGGGGAGCCGGCGACGATGACGACGTACTCGCCCTTCTCGCAGCGCCCGAGGTCGAGCAGCGCCTGGTCGACCAGGCGCACCATGTCATCGGTGTGCGCCACCGCGGGTACGAGAAAGGTCTCCACCCCCCAGGCGACCGACAGCTGGCTGCGCACTCGTGGCTTGGGCGTGAACGCGAGCAGCGGGATCGGCGAGCGCTCGCGGCCCACGGCCAGCGCCGACGACCCGGTCTCGGTGAACGCCACGAGGAAGCGCGCGCCCACGATCTTGCCGACCCTGGCCGCGGCCTCGCAGATGGCGCCGGCCTTGGTCGTCGGCGCGGTGCGAAGGGCGGGGAGTACGTCGAGCCCGCCGCCGTCCTCGACGGCGGACACGATGCGGCTCATGGTGGCCACCGCCTCGATCGGGTAGTGCCCGACCGAGGTCTCACCGGAGAGCATGACCGCGTCGGCGCCGTCGAGGATCGCGTTCGCGACGTCGGAGGCCTCGGCGCGCGTCGGGCGCGACGCCCCGATCATCGACTCGAGCATCTGGGTGGCGACGATCACCGGCTTCGCCGCCTCGCGCGCGGCGGCCACGATCCGCTTCTGCACCAGCGGCACCTGCTCGAGGGGCAGCTCGACGCCCAGGTCCCCTCGCGCGACCATCACCCCGTCGAAGGCGGTGACGATCCCCTCGAGGTTATCCACTGCCTGCGGCTTCTCGATCTTGGCGTAGACCGGGAGGCGGACGCCCTCCTCGTCCATGATGCGGTGGACGTCGTCGACGTCGGCTGCGGAGCGCACGAACGACAGCGCGATCAGGTCCGCCCCGACCCGCACCCCCCAGCGCAGGTCCTCGACGTCCTTCTCGCTCATCGCCGGGACGCTCACCGAGACACCGGGCAGGTTCAGGCCCTTGTGGTCGGAGACCATGCCGCCCTCGACGACCTCGGTCACCACCTGCGAGCCCTCGACCGCCACGACGCGCACCGAGACCTTGCCGTCGTCGATGAGGATGCGGTCGCCCACATGCGCGTCCCCGGGCAGGCCGGCGTACGTCGTGCCGACCACCGACACGTCACCCGGTACCTCGTCGGCGGTGATGGTGAAGCGGGCGCCCGCCTCGAGCAGCTGCGGGCCGTCGGCGAAGGTACCGAGCCGGATCTTCGGGCCCTGCAGGTCGACGAGGACGCCGACGCCCCGGCCGAACTCGTCCGACGCCTGCCGCACGTTCGCGTAGACCTGCTCGTGGACGGCGTAGCTGCCGTGGCTGAGGTTCAGCCGTGCGACGTCCATGCCGGCGGCCACGAGGGCGCGGATCTGGTCCAGCGAGGAGGTCGCGGGACCGAGGGTGCAGACGATCTTGGCACGCCGCATGACTCGAGCCAATCGATCGAGGGGATGGGGATGTGTCCAGCCTTACACGACGAGCGGCCGAGCCGTGGCCGGGATCGGCGCCGGGAGCACGGTAGACCCGGTCAGCCACGCATCGACGGAGGCCGCGCACGAGCGGCCCTCGGCGATGGCCCACACGATGAGCGACTGCCCCCGCCCGGCGTCGCCGGCGACGAACACGCCGGGGACGCTGGTCTGGTACGACGCGTCGCGCGCGACGCTCCCCCTCGCGTCGAGCTGCACCTTGAGCTGCTCGAGCAGGCCCGCCGTCTCGGGGCCGACGAAGCCCATCGCGAGCAGCACCAGCTGCGCGGGGATCACCCGCTCGCTTCGCTCGACCTCGGTGAAGGTGCCGTCGACGAGCTCGACCTCCACCAGGCGCAGCGCACGTACGCGTCCGGCCTCGTCGCCGAGGAACTCCTTGGTGGATACGGAGAAGAGGCGCTCGCCACCCTCCTCGTGGGCGCTCGAGACCCGGTAGACCAGCGGGTACGTCGGCCACGGCTGGCCGGCCGGACGCTGCTCGGGCGGGGTCGGGAGGATCTCCAGCTGCGTCACGGACCGAGCGCCCTGGCGGTGGGCCGTCCCGAGGCAGTCCGCCCCCGTGTCGCCGCCGCCGATGATGACGACGTCCTTGCCCGCGGCGCTGATCGGTGACTCGACGAGGTCGCCCTGCTGGACCCGGTTGGCCAGCGGCAGGAACTCCATCGCCTGATGGATCCCGCCCAGGTCGCGACCGGGCACCGAGAGGTCGCGCCACAGCGTGGCACCGGTCGCGATGACCACGGCGTCGTAGCGGCGCCGCAGGTCCTGGCCGGTGATGTCCACGCCGACGTCGACCCCGGGCCGGAAGCGGGTGCCCTCGGCCTTCATCTGCGCGATGCGCCGGTCCAGGTGCCGCTTCTCCATCTTGAACTCGGGGATGCCGTAGCGCAGCAGCCCGCCGATGCGGTCGGCCCGCTCGAAGACCGCCACCGTGTGGCCGGCGCGCGTCAGCTGCTGCGCCGCGGCCAGCCCGGACGGCCCGGAGCCGACGACCGCGACCGTGCGACCCGACAGTCGGGCGGGCGGGGCCGGGACGACCAGGCCGTCGCCCCACGCCCGGTCGATGATGGACACCTCGACCTGCTTGATGGTGACCGGGTCGGAGTTGATGCCGAGGACGCAGGCCGTCTCGCACGGAGCGGGGCACAGCCGGCCGGTGAACTCGGGGAAGTTGTTCGTCGCGTGCAGGCGCTCGATCGCGCCTGCCCAGTCGTCCCGGCGGACGAGGTCGTTCCACTCCGGGATGAGGTTGCCGAGGGGACAACCGTTGTGGCAGAACGGGATGCCGCAATCCATGCAGCGCGTCGCCTGCTGCTCGATGGCGCCCGGCCGCATCGGCTCGTAGACCTCGCGCCAGTCGAGCAGCCGCAGCTCGACCGGGCGGCGGGTCGGCGTCTCGCGCTCGAAGCGCAGGAACCCCTTCGGGTCAGCCATGAGCGGACTCCATCACTGCCGTGTCGACGTCGAGGCCCTCGCGCGCGGCGCGCTCGCGGGCGGCCAGCACCCGCTTGTAGTCGGCGGGCATCACCTTGGTGAAGCGAGCGATGGTGGCGTCCCAGTCGGCGAGCAGCGTCTCCGCGACCGGGGAGCCGGTCTCCTCGGCGTGCTCGCGGACGAGCTCGTGGACGAGCGCGCGGTCCTCCTCGGAGAGCGCCTCGAGCTCCACCATCTCGCGGTTGACCCTCAGCTCGTCGAGGTCCAGGACGTACGCCGTCCCGCCGCTCATGCCCGCCGCGAGGTTGCGTCCGGTCGGGCCCAGGATGACCGCCCGGCCACCGGTCATGTACTCGCACGCGTGGTCGCCCACGCCCTCGACGACGGCCGTCGCGCCGGAGTTGCGCACGCAGAAGCGCTCGCCGACGATCCCGCGCACGAACAGCTCGCCGGACGTCGCGCCGTACGCCAGCACGTTGCCCGCGATGACGTTGTCCTCGGCGACGAAGCCCGCCCGCCGGTCCGGGCGTACGACGACCCGGCCACCCGACAGGCCCTTGCCGACGTAGTCGTTGGCGTCGCCCTCCAGGCGCAGGGTGATCCCGGGCGGCAGGAACGCGCCGAAGGACTGCCCCGCCGAGCCGATGAGGGTGACGTCGATGGTGCCGTCCGGCAGGCCCTTGCCACCGAAGCGACGGGTCACCTCCGAGCCCAGCATCGTCCCGACCGTGCGGTTGACGTTGCGGATGGCCAGCTGCGCGCGCACCGGCGTACCGTCCTCGAGCGCGTCGGTGGCCAGTGCGATGAGCTCGTTGTCCAGGGCCTTGCCCAGCCCGTGGTCCTGCGCGACGACCTGGTGGCGCACCGCCCCGACCGGCAGGTCGGGCACGTGCAGGATCGGGGACAGGTCGAGCCCGCTGGCCTTCCAGTGGTCGACCGCCCGGTCGACGTCGAGCAGCTCGGCGTGACCCACCGCCTCCTCGATGCTGCGGAAGCCGAGTGACGCGAGGAGCTCGCGGACCTCCTCGGCCAGATAGGTGAAGAACGTCTCCACGAACTCGGGCCGGCCGGCGAAGCGGCGGCGCAGCTCGGGGTTCTGGGTCGCGACACCCACCGGGCAGGTGTCGAGGTGACAGACGCGCATCATCACGCAGCCGCTCACCACCAGCGGCGCGGTCGCGAAGCCGAACTCCTCGGCACCGAGCAGCGCCGCGATGACCACGTCACGCCCGGTCTTCAGCTGCCCGTCGGTCTGCACGACGATCCGGTCGCGCAGCCCGTTGCGCAGCAGCGTCTGCTGGGTCTCGGCGAGGCCGAGCTCCCAAGGTGCGCCGGCGTGCTTGAGCGAGGTCAGGGGCGCGGCGCCCGTACCGCCGTCGTGACCGGAGATGAGGACCACGTCCGCGTGCGCCTTCGCCACTCCGGCGGCGACGGTGCCGACCCCGACCTCGGCCACCAGCTTGACGTGGACCCTCGCCCGCGGGTTGGCGTTCTTCAGGTCGTGGATGAGCTGCGCGAGGTCCTCGATGGAGTAGATGTCGTGGTGCGGCGGCGGGGAGATCAGTCCCACGCCCGGCGTGGAGTGACGCGTGCGCGCGACCCAGGGATAGACCTTGTGTCCGGGCAGCTGCCCGCCCTCGCCGGGCTTCGCGCCCTGCGCCATCTTGATCTGCAGGTCGTCGGCGTTGACGAGGTACTCGCTCGTCACCCCGAAGCGGCCGCTGGCGACCTGCTTGATCGCCGAGCGGCGGGAGTCGCCTCCGGGCAGCGGCACGTACCGCTCGGGGTCCTCGCCGCCCTCACCGGTGTTGGACCGCGCGCCCATGCGGTTCATCGCGATGGCGAGGGTCTCGTGGGCCTCCTGGCTGATGGAGCCGTAGGACATCGCACCCGTCGAGAAGCGCTTGATGATGTCGGTGACGGGTTCGACGTCGTCCACCGGGATGGGCGGACGCAGGCCCTGCTTGAAGTTGAAGAGCCCGCGCAGGGTCATCAGCCGCTCGGACTGCTCGTCCACGCGCCGGGTGTAATCCTTGAACACGTCGTAGCGCTTGGCACGGGTCGCGTGCTGCAGCCGGAAGACCGTCTCCGGGTCGAACAGATGCGGTTCGCCCTCGCGGCGCCACTGGTACTCCCCGCCCACGGCGAGCCTGCGGTGCGCGGGCGAGATGCCGTTGCGCGGGTACGCCACCGCGTGACGGCGGGCCACCTCCTCGGCGAGCACGTCCAGCCCGACGCCGCCGAGCTTCGAGGACGTACCGGTGAAGAAGCGCTCGACGACGTCCTCGGAGAGCCCGACGGCCTCGAACACCTGCGCACCGCGATACGACGCCACCGTCGAGATGCCCATCTTGGACATCACCTTGAGCACGCCCTTGCCGAGCGCCTTGATGAGGTTGCGGATCGCCTTCTCCGGGCTGATCCCGTCGATGACGCCCTGCGCGACGAGGTCCTCGACGCTCTCCATGGCGAGGTAGGGGTTGACCGCGGCCGCGCCGTACCCGATGAGCAGGGCGACGTGGTGCACCTCGCGCACGTCGCCCGCCTCGACGAGGAGCGAGACGGCGGTGCGCTGCTTGGTACGTACGAGGTGGTGGTGCACCGCCGCCGTCAGCAGCAGGGACGGGATGGGGGCGAAGGTGGCGTCCGCGTCGCGGTCGGAGAGCACGAAGAAGCGGACACCGCGGGCGATGTCGGCGGTGATCTGCTCGCAGATCTCCTCGATCCGCCGCTCCAGCGCCGCTCCCCCGCCGCCGACACGGAACAGGCCCGAGACCTTCTCGGAGGTGAAGCCGGGAAGGTCGCCGTCGGCGTTGATGTGCAGGATCTTCGCGAGCTCGTCGTTGTCGATCACGGGGAACGGGAGCACGACCTGGCGGCAGGCTGCGGCGTCGGCGGAGAGGATGTTCTGCTCCGGCCCGATGGTGGTCCCCAGCGAGGTGACCAGCTCCTCGCGAATGGCGTCCAGCGGGGGGTTGGTGACCTGCGCGAAGAGCTGGCTGAAGTAGTCGAAGAGCAGCCGCGACCGGTCGGAGAGCACGGCGAGCGGGGTATCGGTGCCCATCGAGCCGATCGCCTCGGCGCCGGCGCGGGCCATCGGCGCGAGGAGGACCCGCAGCTCCTCCTCCGTGTAGCCGAAGGTCTGCTGGCGGCGCAGCACCGACTCGTGGGTGTGCACGACGTGCTCGCGCTCGGGCAGGTCCTCGAGGTGGATCAGGCCCGCGTGCAGCCACTCGTCGTAGGGACGCTCTGCGGCCAGCTGGGCCTTGATCTCCTCGTCCTCGATGATGCGGTGCGACGCGGTGTCGACGAGGAACATCCGGCCGGGCTGCAGCCGGCCCTTGCGCACGATGCGTTCCTGGGCGATGTCGAGGACGCCCACCTCGGAGGCGAGCACGACGAGGCCGTCGTCGGTGACCCAGAAGCGGCCCGGGCGCAGGCCGTTGCGGTCCAGGACCGCCCCGACCAGGGTCCCGTCGGTGAAGGTGACGCACGCGGGACCGTCCCACGGCTCCATGAGCGTCGCGTGGTAGCTGTAGAACGCGCGGCGGGCCGGGTCCATCGAGGTGTGGTTCTCCCACGCCTCCGGGATCATGGTGAGCACCGCGTGCGGCAGCGAGCGGCCGCCGAGGTGCAGCAGCTCGAGCACCTCGTCGAAGGAGGCGGAGTCGCTCGCGCCAGGGGTGCAGATCGGGAAGATCTGCTCCAGGTCTCCGGGGATGAGCGTCGAGGACAGCTGCGACTCCCTGGCCTGCATCCAGTTCCGGTTGCCGCGCACCGTGTTGATCTCGCCGTTGTGGGCGATGAAGCGGTACGGGTGGGCGAGCGGCCACGACGGGAAGGTGTTCGTCGAGAACCGCGAGTGCACGAGCGCAAGGGCCGAGGCGAAGCGCGGGTCGGAGAGGTCCGGGAAGAACGGCTCCAGCTGACCGGTGGTGAGCATCCCCTTGTAGACCAGCGTGCGGCTGGACAGCGACGGGAAGTACACCCCGGTGTCGCGCTCCGCGCGCTTGCGCAGCCGGAACACCAGCCGGTCCAGGTCCAGCCCCGCCGCCTCCGCGCCCGGACCGGACACGAAGACCTGGCGGAAGACGGGCATCACGGAGGCCGCCGTACGTCCGACCAGGCCCGGCGTCGTGGGCAGCAGCCGCCATCCCAGGACGCTCAGGCCCTCGTCGGCGGCGATGGCCTCGACCGCCGCGGCGGCCTCCTCGGGGTCGTCCACTGGCAAGAAGACGTTGCCGACCGCGTAGTGGCCGGCGGGCGGCAGCGAGAAGGGCAGCACCGCGCGCAGGAACGCGTCAGGCACCTGGACGAGGATCCCGGCGCCGTCGCCGCTGTCCACCTCGGCGCCGGACGCGCCGCGGTGCTCGAGGTTCACCAGCGCGGTGAGGCCCTGCTCGACGATCGTGTGGCTCGGCTCGCCGGTGAGCGTGGCCACCAGCGCGACGCCGCAGGCGTCGTGCTCGTACGTCGGGTCGTACAAACCCTCGGGGGCGGGGCGCATGGGGCGACAATCTCCCGTCGTCTCGTCCTGCGGATGGTGGTGCGTGTGCAGGGGACGACGTTGGCCCTTGGCGTAGCACGACTGTAACAGAGCGAGCGCCCGCCGAGCGCCTCGCGCCAGCGTGGCCAGCAGGCCGGTCAGGCCTCGGCGGAGACCTCCACGGTCGGGTCCGTGCCCTGCCTCGGCGGGTCCCACGCGGCGATCTGTTCGGGTGTCTCGCGGCCCGGTCTCTTGCGCGCGGACACGACGAGGTAGGTCACGGCGCCGATGAAGGCGAACATGCAGACCCACAGGTTGACGCGCAGGCCGAGGATGTCGTTGGCCGGGTCGGCGCGCAGCATCTCCCACATGGCGCGGCCGACGACGTAGGTGACGACGTACAGGGCGAACACCCGCCCGTGCCCCATCCGCCACCGACGGTCGGCCCACACGCAGACGGCGGCCACGCCGAGGCACCACAGGCTCTCGTACAGGAACGTCGGGTGGAAGGTCGCGTCGTTGAGGTAGCGCTCCGGCCGGTGGGCCGGGTCGATGCGCAGCCCCCACGGCAGCGACGTCGGGCGGCCGAAGAGCTCCTGGTTGAACCAGTTGCCCCACCGCCCGATCGCCTGGGCGATGGCCAGCGCCGGAGCCAGCGCATCGGCGAGCGGCGGGAGCGGGATGCCGCGCCGACGGCAGCCGATCCAGGCGCCGACGCCGCCGAGGGCGATGGCGCCCCAGATGCCGAGCCCGCCGTTCCAGATCTTGAAAGCGTCGATCGGGTGCCCGCCGGCCCCGAAGTACGGCTGGGGGGTGGTGATCAGGTGGTAGAGCCGCCCCCCGACGATCCCGAACGGCACCGCCCAGATCGCGATGTCGCCGACGGTGCCGGCCGCCCCGCCACGGGAGCGCCAGCGACGGTCGCCGATGAGGACCGCGGCGATGATGCCGAGCACGATGCACAACGCGTATCCGCGGATCGGGATCGGCCCGAGGTGCCACACCCCCTGGTGCGGGCTGGGGATCGACGCGAGCACCCCACGAGGGTACGTCCCCCCCGCCCACCCCTTCGAATGAACGCGGCGTTCCTACAGTCCTATTGGAGGAACGCCGCGTTCATTCGAAAGAGGGCAGGGGGGTCAGTCGGCGGGGAGGGGTCAGTCGGCGGGGAGGGGTCAGTCGGCGGCGGGGGCGCGGACGCCGTCGGCGAGGTCGCGCACCAGGGCGGTCAGGGACGCCAGGCCCTCGGCGGCAGAGGGGGCGTCGAGTAGGCAGCGGACGAGGGCCGAGCCGACGATGACGCCGTCGGCGTAGCCGGCCACCTCGGCGGCCTGGTCACCGCTCGCCACGCCGAGCCCCACGCACACGGGGAGGTCGCTGACCGCCCGGACTCGGGCGACCAGACCCGGGGCCAGCGAGCTGGTCTGCTCGCGGGCCCCCGTGACGCCCATCGTCGAGGCGGCGTACACGAACCCCCGGCTCGCCTCGGCCACCCGCTGCACGCGCGCCTCCGTCGAGGACGGCGCGACGAGGAAGACCGGGTCGAGGTCGTACGCCGCCGCGGCGGCCAGCCACTCCCCCGCCTCCTCCGGGATGATGTCCGGCGTGATCACCCCGGACCCGCCGGCGGCCGCGAGGTCGCGCGCGAACGCGTCCACCCCATAGCGCTCGACCGGGTTCCAGTACGTCATCACGAGCGCCACGCCACCGGCCGACGCGACGGCGGACACCGTCCGGAACACGTCGGCCATCCGGGTCCCGCCGGCGAGCGCGCGCTCGGCCGCGGCCTGGATCGTCGGACCGTCCATGAGCGGGTCCGAGTACGGCACCCCGACCTCGACCGCGTCCGCCCCGGCGGCGACCATCGCGCGGACCGCCTCGAGCCCGCCCTCGACGGTGGGGAAGCCCGCGGGCAGGTACCCGATGAGGGCCGCACGCCCCTCCACCCGGGTCCGGGCGAAGAGCTCGTCGAGCGGGCTCACGGAGCGCCCACAGCGACCCCGCGGCCGTGGCCCCCGCGAGTGGCCGCGCTCACAGGCCGAACCACCTCGCCGCCGTGTCGACGTCCTTGTCGCCGCGCCCCGAGAGGTTCACGAGGACGATGCCGTCCGGGCCCAGCTCGCGGCCGAGGTCCAGCGCGCCGGCGAGGGCGTGGGCGGACTCGATCGCCGGAATGATCCCCTCGGTGCGGCACAGCAGCCCGAAGGCCTCCATGGCGGCCGCGTCGGTGACCGGGCGGTACGTGGCCCGGCCGGTGTCGGCCAGCCACGCGTGCTCCGGGCCGACCCCGGGGTAGTCCAGGCCGGCCGAGATCGAGTGCGACTCGATGGTCTGGCCCATCTCGTCCTGCAGCAGGTAGGACCGGGCGCCGTGGAGCACGCCGGGCGCGCCCCCGGTGATGGTCGCGGCGTGCCGGCCGGTCTCGACCCCGTCGCCGCCGGCCTCGAAGCCGTACAGGCGAACCGAGGGGTCGTCGAGGAAGGCGTGGAAGATGCCGATCGCGTTGGAGCCGCCACCCACGCAGGCCGCCACGGCGTCGGGCAGGCGCCCGGTCAGCTCGAGCACCTGGGCTCGCGCCTCGACCCCGATGACGCGATGGAAGTCGCGGACCATGACCGGGAAGGGGTGCGGCCCGGCGACCGTACCGAGCAGGTAGTGCGTGGTGGCGACGTTGGTCACCCAGTCGCGCATCGCCTCGTTGATGGCGTCCTTCAGGGTGCGGCTGCCAGCGCTGACCGGGATCACCTCGGCGCCGAGCAGCCGCATCCGCGCCACGTTGAGCGCCTGGCGCCGGGTGTCCTCCTCGCCCATGTAGACGACGCACTCGAGGCCGAGCAGCGCGCACGCCGTGGCAGTGGCGACGCCGTGCTGGCCGGCGCCGGTCTCGGCGATCACCCGCGTCTTGCCCATCCGCCTGGTGAGCAACGCCTGCCCGAGCACGTTGTTGATCTTGTGCGAGCCGGTGTGGTTGAGGTCCTCGCGCTTGAGCAGCACGTTCGCGCCGCCGGCCAGCGCGCCGAAGCGGCGCGCCTCGGTGAGCGCCGACGGACGGCCGGTGTAGGTGTGCTGCAGGTGGTCGAGCTCGGCGTGGAAGGCCGGGTCGGTCTTGGCCGCCTCGTACGCCGCCGCGAGCTCGTCGAGGGCCACGACCAGGGCCTCGGGCACGAAGCGCCCGCCGTAGGGGCCGAAGTGGCCGGTCGCGTCCGGCAGGGCACCGGGCCGGGTGTCGGGCAGGAAGCTGGGGGGGTCGGCCGGGTGGTCGAGCTGGGTCACCGACCGCTCCGATGGTGCTTGAGCGCCGGGTGGGCGCCCGCCGCGACGAGGTCCGCCACTGCCGAGCGCGGGTCCTTGCCGGTCACCAGGGTCTCGCCGACGAGCACGGCGTCGGCTCCCTCGCGGGCGTGTTCGATGACGTCGTGGGGACCGCGTACGCCGGACTCGGCCACCTTGACGCACCTGTCGGGGATGAGCGGGGCGAGGCGGGCGAAGGTCCCGCGGTCGACCTCCAGGGTCTTCAGGCTGCGCGCGTTGACGCCGATCACGCGCGCGCCCGCGTCGACGGCGCGCTGGACCTCCTCGGCCTCGTGCACCTCGACGATCGGCGTCAGCCCGAGGGACTCCGCCCGCTCCACCAGGCTGACCAGGGCGGGCTGCTCGAGCGCGGCGACGATGAGCAGGACCAGGTCGGCACCGGCCGACAGGGCCTCCCACAGCTGGTAGCCGCTGACGATGAAGTCCTTGCGCAGCAACGGTACGTCGACCGCGGCACGCACGGCCTCGAGGTCGTGCAGGCTCCCGCCGAACCGGCGGCCCTCGGTGAGCACGCTGAT
>DATJPE010000077.1 GCA_035506535.1 Actinomycetes bacterium
CTCCAGCCAGGCGAGGTGCTCGGCCCAGGCCTCGTCCTCCACAGCGGCCCGCTCGGCGTCCAGGACCGCCCGGTGCTCCGCCCAGGCCTCCGCCTCGACCGCGGCGCGCTCGGCGTCCAGCCACGCGCGGTGGTCGGCCCATGCCGGCCCTTCGCAGGCTGCGCGTCGTGCCAGCAGCCAGCCGGTGTGCTGCGCCCACGCGGTGGCCTCCACCGACGCCCGTTCGGCGTCCAACCACGCGCGGTGATCGGTCCAGGCGGGCTCTTCCGCGGCCCTTCGCTGCTCGGCCAACCAGGTGCGGTGCTCATCCCACGCGACGACCTCGGCGGCGGCGCGCTCGGCCGCTGAGGCGGCGCGCCGCTTGGCCTCCTCCTCGGCCCTGCGTGCCGTGGCCGCGCGCTCGAGGTCGGCCAGGCGGGCCTCCTCGACGGCCATGGCGACCAGCTCCGCCTCCCGGCGGCGCCGGTCGAGCTCGGCGGCCTTGCGCCGCCGTTCCTCCTCCTGGGCCGAGGCCTTGAGCGCCGCGGTCTCCGCGACGGCGCGAGCCGCATCGGCCTGGGCCTCCTCGCGCTCGGCGCGCAGCCGGGCGACCTCACGGGCCAGCCCACCCTCCGTCGCGCGCGGCTTCGCCGCCTCGTCCTCGGCCAGCGGCTCACCCTCGGCCAGCGGCTCACCCTCGGCGGGGTCGGCGCTCGCGACGTCCTCCGCGGCGTCGGGGGCGGGCTCGTCGCCGGCTGGCTCCGTGGTCGACGCGTCCGCCACCTCGTCCAGGTCGAGCTTCTTGATCAGACTGCTGACGATGGCCACGGAACGAGCGACCGCGTCGTCGGCCGGGTCGTCCGTGAAGTCCTGGACGAGGAACCCCTCGTCGAACCCGTCGATGTCGCCCGCGTCGGTGTCGCGGTGGCCGGTGTCGCTGTGGTCGGTGTCGCTGTCGTCGGTGTGGCTGTCATCGGCGGAGCTGTCATCGACGTCCATGTCGACGAGTCCGGCCCGCACCAGGGCCGAGATGACATGCCCGGCCTCGAACACCGTGAACCCGCAGTCGGCGGCGAGGTCCGCGACGGATCGTTCACCGTCGACCTTGCACAGCATCGCCCACTCGCCGGGACCGAGCACGACGTCACCGTCGGCGTCCCCACCCGTGGCCAGCATGGGGATGGCGTCGGGGCCGCCGATCTCGCCGGTCAGTCGTCGCCACTCGTTCATCCGCGCCCGCAGCCGCTGGAGGAGCTCGGGTACGGCCTGCGGCGGCGCGACGTCCTGCCGGGTCTTCTTGCCCTTGCGGAAGCGCCAGCTCGTGATGTTCCACTGCAGGAGGTCGACGAGCATGTCGGCCAGCTGCTCGCTGACGAACGACTCGACGACCACGCGGTCGACGTAGCCGAGGTGTACGAGCAGCTCCCCGAGCCGCCAGCCCTGCAGCTCGGAACGCTGGATCTCCAAGGCCTCGGCCAGCGACTCCGGCGCGAGCTCGCCGGAGGAGGTCAGCCGGGAGCCGAGCAGGGGACGTCGCCCGGGGACGAAGACGGAGTACACGAGGCCGTCACGGAGGTAGATCTCCGCCTCGTCGTCCTCCCCGCCGGCGACGTACAGACAGCCCGTCGCATCCTGCGCCCCGAGGTCCAGCAAGACCTGCTCGACCGGGCTGGTGAGGAGGTCGCCGTCGAGCATGCCCGTAGGCCTCCTCCCCTGGTCGCGTGGATTCCCTTCACCATCGGCAGGTCCCCCCGGGGTGTTGAGCGTCGGGAGCCGCCCGACTACGCCTCGGCAGACCCCGAGAACGGGCGGTCACCGCCTGTCACAACGGGTCACGGAGTCGGTGACACCCGGTGACCGTGGGCGATTCGTGACACCATGACGCCATGGCTGCTCCCGCCACGCTCATCACCGTCGCGCCGACCGGTGCCGAGACCGCGAAGAGCGACGCCCCCACGCTGCCGGTGACCCTCGAGGAGCTGCTGGAGCAGGCCGAGGCGTGCGAGGCGGCCGGCGCTGCCATGGTGCACGTCCACATCCGCGACGCCGACGCCAACCCGACCCTCGACCTGGGCCGGTTGCGCGAGACCGTGGTGGCGCTGCGCGAGCGGACCGGCCTGATCGTGCAGCTGTCGACCGGCGGCAGCGTGCACGACCCCTACGACGCCCGGCTGCGGGTGCTCGACGCCGAGCCAGACTCCTGCTCGCTGACCTGCGGCACGGTCAACTTCGGCGACGACGTCTTCCTCAACCCCTGGCCGTTCATGGTCGAGCTCTACCGAGCGACCCAGGAGCGCGAGATCGTGCCCGAGTTCGAGCTCTTCGACCTCGGGCACGTCGCCGCGCTCCAGCGCCTGCTGGACCAGGAGGGGTCTCCGTACGGCGGCCACGTGCACTGCGATCTCGTCATGGGCGTTCCCGGAGGCATGCCGGGAACCGCGCAGGCCCTGGTCTCGGCCGTTGCCGGGCTGCCGCCGGGCTGCTCCTTCTCCGCGACGGGGATCGGCCGTACGTCGCTCACCGTGGCGCTCGCCTCGCTCGCGGCCGGCGGGCACCTGCGGGTCGGGATGGAGGACACCCTGACGTTTCGCCGCGGCGAGCCCGTACGCGACAACGCGCAGCTCGTCGAGCGGGCCGCGACCCTCGCGACGCTGGTGCAGCGGCCGCCCATGCCGCTCGAGGCGGCCCGTGCCCTGCTGGGCGTGAAGGACCGGGCCGCGGTGGTCGGTGCTGGACGGGGGACGCCGACATGACGGGCAAGCGGGGCATGACGGGGAAGCAGGGGATGAGCGTGGTGCAGGAGCTGGCCGGAGGGCAGTCGAGGAGAAGGCAGGGTCACCGGGATGACAGGAGTGGCGGCGTGACGGGGGTGGCCGAGTGAGCGAGCCGCTGCTGTCGCCGCGTCCGGACGGACGCCGGCGCATCGATCGGGTGCTCGCCGAGGACTACCTCGACGGCCTGTCCGGGCGCTCGCTGGAGGACGTTCGTGTCCTGCGCCACGAGGCCGAGCAGGAAGAGGCCGACCTCTCCTACCTGCGCCGGCTCCTCCAGGGGCGTAGCGACCTGCTCCGAGCGGAGCTCGACCGTCGCGCGGGCTCCGCCGACGAGCCCCTCGTCGACCGGCTCGTCGACGTCTTGAGCGACGGGCCGCGGACCACCCACGGCAGCGGGCGGCACATCACCGTCGAGCCGTCCCGGGTCGCCGAGCACCGCCGCCGGGTCGAGCAGCTGGTCGCCGACATCGGGCTCTCCGACGTCGCGGGGCGCTCACCGGAGGAGCTGTCGCGCACCCTCGCGGTGCTCGAGGACTACGAGCGGGCGATCAGCGAGCTTCGCCAGCGGGTTCAGGCGGTCATGGACGCCTGTACGTCCGAGATCGCCCGTCGCTATCGCGACGGTGAGGCGGACGTGTCCAGCCTGCTGGCCGTCGAGGCCAACCCCGAGGCGTGAGCCTGAGCCGGCCGCTCGTCGAGGTCGTGCGCTCCGGGTTCGCCGAGAGCGTGCACCGCGGCTCGCTGGTCGCACTGAACGCCGCTGGGGCGGTCGCCCTGCGAGTCGGGGATCCCGACCGGGTGATCCTTCCCCGCTCGACGAACAAGCCGCTGCAGGCGGCCGGGATGCTCGAGGCCGGCCTGGCGCTCGAGGGGGAGCTTCTGGCCCTCGCGGCTGCCTCGCACTCAGGGGAGCCTCATCACCTCGCCGGCGTGGAGCGGATCCTGCTGGCTGCCGCGCTTCCGGCGTCCGCGTTGGGCTGCCCTCCAGATTTGCCGGCCGATCCGACGGAGCGGGAGCGGTGGCTGCGGGCCGGGCGGGCGCCCGAGCCGTTGGCGATGAACTGCTCGGGCAAGCACGCTGCGATGCTCGCCACCTGTGTGGTGCGCGGATGGCCGCCGGCGACGTACCGGGACCCTGAGCACCCGCTGCAGATGTTCCTGCGTGCCCGCGTGGAGGAGCTGGCGGGTGAGCGGGTCGGTGTGCTCGCCGTGGACGGGTGCGGCGCCCCGGTCTTCGGCCTCAGCCTGACCGGGCTGGCTCGCGCCATCCAGGCGCTGGTGACCGGGGAGGACACGTCCGGGCGGGCCGTCGCGGACGCCATGCGGGCCCATCCGGACTACGTCGGCGGGACGGGCCGCGACGTGACCCGCCTCATGCGTGGGGTACCCGGCCTGCTGGCGAAGGACGGTGCCGAGGGGGTGTACGTCGCCGCCGCGGCGGACGGCACGACGGTCGCGGTGAAGGTCGAGGACGGCTCCTCCCGCGCAGCCGTACCGGCCCTGGTTGCGGCGCTGCACGCCCTGGGGATGAGCGCTCCCGTGCTCGACGAGCTCGCCGAGTCACCGGTCCTCGGCGGCGGTCGACCGGTCGGCGTCGTCCGCGCGATCCCGGGCCTGTTCGGTCCGTAGGCTGTGCGCCGTGTCCAACGCCCTCGCCCCGGTCGGGATCCTGAGCATCGGCGACATCATCCGATGGCTGTCGTGGCTGGCGCTCGCCGCGGAGGTCTTCGGCTTCATCGACGCGCTGACCCATCGTCCGGAGGCCTACGTCGCGGCGGGCAAGCAGACCAAGGTGTTCTGGACGCTGCTCCTGGGCATCGCCTCCGTCATCACCGCGTTCACCGGGTTCCTCGGGCTCTTGGGGCTCGTCGGCGTCGTGGCGGTCACCGTCTACCTCGTGGACGTACGACCGGCACTTCGCGCGATGCGCGGCGGGCGTGGCGGGGGCGACCGGCACATGGGACCGTACGGCCCCTGGTGACATGACCCGGCCGCGGCTGTCCCTGCTCATCGGTGAGATCACCGACGTGGAGTGCGACGCCTTCGTGAACGTGACGAACTCGGCGTTGCACTCGAGCGGCGGACCCGACGGCGCGGTCTACCGAGCCGGAGGCCCACAGCTGGTCGCCGCCTGCCGCGAGGTACGGCGCCTGCGCTTCCCCAAGGGCTTGCCGGTGACCGAGGCGGTCGCGACCATCGGTGGAGCGCTGCGCGCGCGATGGGTGATCCACACGGTGGGCCCGGCCTACTCCCCGCGGGAGGACCGTTCGTACCTGCTCTCGGCGACCTACCGCAACTGCCTGCGCGCGGCCGACGAGGTCGGGGCGCAGGACGTGGCGTTCCCGCCGATCTCCTCGGGCCTGCGCGGCTGGCCGCTGGAGCCGGCGGCGCGCATCGCGGTCGGCACGCTGGAGAACACCCCGACCCTGGTCCGCCACATCCGGATCGTGCTGCGCACGGCCGGCGTCCAGGAGGTCTTCGCCGAGGCCCTCGCCCGCCGCTGACCGGCCCCATCTTCTCTGTCGAATGAACGCGGCGTTCCTCCAATAGGTCCGACTGAATGTCGCGTTCATTCGACAACGCAGCGGCATCCGGCTGCGGAGCGGGCGTCCCAGCACTCACCGCACGACGGGGTCAGGTCGGCAGTACCCGGTGCACTTTGTGCTGGGCGGCCTGCGCCACCGGGCGGACCACGAGCAGGTCGACGTCGACGTGTGGGGGGCGCGTCACCGTCCACGCCACGCAGTCGGCGACGTCCTCGGCGGTGAGCGGCTCGGCCACCCCTTCGTAGACCTTCGCGGCGGCGGCGGCGTCGCCGCGGAAGCGCACCAGGGCGAACTCGTCCGTGCGGACCATCCCCGGGGCGATCTCGCTGACCCGGACCGGCTGGCCGCAGAGCTCCAGGCGCAGCGTCTCGGCGAGGGCCGCCTCGGCGTGCTTGGCGGCCGTGTAGCCACCGCCGCCCTCGTAGACCACGCGGCCGGCGGTCGACCCCATGAAGACGACGTGGCCGGCGCCGGCGACGAGGGCCGGCAGCAGAGCCTGGGTGACGCGAAGGGCGCCCAGCACGTTGACTGCGTACATCGCCTCCCACTCGGCCGGGGACGCCCCAGCGACCGGGTCGGCGCCGAAGGCGCCGCCGGCGTTGTTGACGAGGACGGCGAGCTGGTCGCCGACCTCCGAGGCCAGGGCAGCCACCGAGGCCTCGTCGGTGACGTCGAGGGTGACGGGTCGGGCGCCGGTCTGCTCGGCGAGCGCGTCCAGCCGGTCACGCCGGCGGGCCCCGGCGATGACGTCGAAGCCCTCGGCGCGCAGGCGGGCTACCGTCGCCGCGCCGATCCCGCTGCTGGCCCCGGTCACGACGGCGGTGCGTGTCATGGCCCGATCATGCTCGATCGGGCACCGGTTTCGCGCCGCGGCCGGCTTCGGGGGAGGATCGGGCCATGTCGGTCGTCCCGGTCCGCCGTACCGCCCCCCGGCGGGTGGCCATGCTGAGCGTGCACACCTCGCCGCTCGACCAGCCGGGGACCGGCGATGCCGGAGGCATGAACGTCTACGTCGTCGAGCTAGCCCGCCGGCTGGCTGCGCTGGGGACCGAGGTGGAGGTGTTCACGCGCGCCACGCGAGGGGACCTGCCGCCGAGGGTCGAGCTGGCTCCCGGAGTGCTCGTGCGCCATGTGGCGGCCGGACCCTTCGAGGGCCTGGCCAAGGAGGACCTGCCAGCCCAGCTGTGCGCCCTGACCAGTGGCGTGCTGCGTGCCGAGGCGCGTCGTGAGGCCGGCTACTACGACCTCGTGCACAGCCACTACTGGCTCTCCGGCCAGGTGGGCTGGCTGGCCAAGGAGCGCTGGGGTGTGCCACTCGTGCACACCATGCACACCATGGCCCGGGTGAAGAACGCCTCCCTCGCCTCAGGGGACGCTGCGGAGCCCGCCTCCAGGATCATCGGCGAGACCCAGGTCGTGGCCGCCGCCGACCGGCTGGTCGCCAACACCGCCGAGGAGGGCGCCCAGCTGGTCGAGCTCTACGGGGCGGACCCGGCGAAGGTCTGCGTCGTCAACCCCGGCGTCGACCTGGATCGGTTCACCCCGGGGGACCGGGCGGAGTCCCGTCGTCGGCTGGGCCTCTCACCGGACGACGTGGTGCTGACCTTCGTCGGCCGCATCCAGCCCTTGAAGGCGCCCGACGTCCTGGTGCGGGCCGTCGCCCGCCTGCTCGCCGCGCGGCCGGAGCTGCGGACCAGGCTGGTCATCCACGTCGTCGGCGGCCCGAGCGGGTCGGGGCTGGCCCATCCCGAGCACCTGGCGAAGCTCGCTGCCCACCTCGGCGTCGCAGACGTGCTCCGCCTGGACCCGCCGCTGCCACAGGCCGAGCTCGTGCACGTGTACCGATCGGCGGACGTCGTGGCCGTGCCGTCGTACAGCGAGTCCTTCGGCCTGGTGGCGCTGGAGGCCCAGGCGTGCGGCACCCCGGTGGTGGCCGCCGCCGTCGGCGGGCTGCGCACCGCGGTCGCCGACGGGGTCAGCGGCCGCCTCGTCGAGGGGCACGAGCCGCGCACGTGGGCGCGCGTCCTGGACTCGCTGGTCGTGGACCCGGACCTGCGCCGCACCCTCGCCGCCGGCGCGGTCGAGCACGCCCAGGGGTTCGGCTGGCCCTCGACCGCCGCGGCCGTCCTGGAGGTCTATCGCGAGGCGATGGCCGGTACGACCGCGCGCCGCCTGGCCTCCCTCCCCGTGGCTCGATGAGCCCCGTGGCTCGATGAGAGCCGTGGCTCGATGAGCTCCGTCGACCCAGTCGACGCCGTCGCCGCAGTCGCCGCCGCGCTGGCCGCGGCCGGCGTCGACCACGAGCGGCTGCGTCCCGACGCCTTCGCCGTGCGGCTGCCGGGCGAGCACAAGCTGGTCACGACCGTGGTCCTCGTGGTGGGCCAGCACAGCCTCCTCGTCGAGGCCTTCGTGATCCGGCGCCCCGACGAGAACCACGAGGCCTTCTACCGGCACCTTCTCGAGACCAACGCCGGGACCTACGCGGTGCACTTCTGCCTCGACCGCATGGGCGACGTCTACCTCACCGGACGGCTGCCCCTGGCGGCGGTGGACGCTGACGAGCTCGACCGCGTCCTCGGCAGCGTGCTGACCTACGCCGACGAGGCCTTCGACCGGCTGCTCGAGATCGGCTTCGTCACATCGATCCGGCGCGAGTGGGCGTGGCGGGAGAAGACGGGTCAGAGCCTGGCGAACCTGCGGGCCTTCGAGCGCTTCGCGAGCCAGTGATCGGCGGTCACTAGGCTGGCCGCGTGCCGACGTACACGCTGATCCTGCTCCGTCACGGCGAGAGCGAGTGGAACGCCAAGAACCTGTTCACCGGCTGGGTCGACGTCGACCTCTCGGACACCGGCGTCGCCGAGGCGGCGCGCGGCGGCCGCCTCCTCGCCGAGTCGGGCCTGCTCCCCGACCTGCTGCACACCTCCGTGCTGCGTCGCGCCATCCGCACCGCGCAGGTCGCGCTCGACGGCTGCGACCGGTTGTGGATCCCGGTACGTCGCTCCTGGCGGCTCAACGAGCGGCACTACGGCGCGCTGCAGGGCAAGGACAAGGCCGCCACGCTCGAGGCTTACGGCGAGGAGCAGTTCATGCTCTGGCGGCGCTCGTACGACGTCCCGCCACCGCCGCTGGACGACGACTCCGAGTGGAGCCAGGTGTCCGACCCGCGCTACGCGGCGCTGCCCCCCGAGCTGCGACCGCGCACGGAGTGCCTCGCGGACGTGGTCCGGCGCCTGCTGCCCTACTGGTACGACGCGATCGTGCCCGACCTGCGGACCGGTGCCACCGTGCTCGTGACCGCGCACGGCAACTCGCTACGAGCGCTGGTCAAGCACCTCGACGGGATCTCGGACGAGGCGATCGCGGGGCTGAACATCCCCACGGGGATCCCGCTGGTCTACGAGCTCGACGAGGACCTGGTGCCCGTCGTGCGTGGCGGGCGCTACCTGGACCCCGACGCGGCCGCCGAGGCGATCGCCGCCGTCGCGGCCCAGGGTCGCCGCTGAGCCCCGGTACGCGCTACCGCTTCTCGAGCTCGTCGTAGCGGGTGCCGGTCATCGTGTAGACGATGCGCCGCGCCATGCTGACCGCGTGGTCGGCGTAGCGCTCGTAGAAGCGGCTCAGCAAGGTCAGGTCGACCGCCTGGTCGACGCTTCCCGTCCACCCGGACAGGAGCGTGTGCAGGAGCTGGACGTTGAGGTCGTCCATCCGGTCGTCGAGGGTCTCCACCTCCAGCGCCAGCGCGAGGTTCTGGTCGGCGATCACGTCGCCGACGCGAGCGGCCATGAGCGATGCCTCCGCGGCCATCTCGACGAAGATCGGGCGTACGGAGTCCGGCACCGCGCACTCCGGGTAGCGCATCCTGGCGATCTTGGCGACATGTCTCGCGAGGTCCCCCATGCGCTCGATGGTCGCGCTGCTGCGCAGCGCGCCGGTCACGATGCGCAGGTCCGTCGCGACCGGCTGCTGCAGGGCCAGGAGGTCGGTGGCGCGCTCCTCCAGCTCGAGGGCCAGGGCGTCGATGTCCTCGTCCTGGGCGATCACCGACTCGGCCTTGCCGAGGTCGGCGTCGAGCAGCGCCGAGGAGGCGCGGTCGATCATCGATCCGACCGCCCGCATCATCGTTACCAGCTGGTCGGTGACGCTGTCGAGCGCCTCGTGGTAGCTGTCGCGCATCTGCACTCCGCAAGGTGGTCAGGGGGGCCCTGAGGGGGTGTCGCGGCCAGGCTATGCCCGCCCGACGCGAAGCCTGACGGCCTCGGAGTGAACGGCCGTCGCCCTCGGGGTGAACAGTTGGCGACCCCTGCGCCGACGAGGACCCCGCGGCGGCCATCGGCGCGTGCGCGCACACCTACGCTTGGCCGCGTGGACGCGAGCGTTGCGCTGGTCGCCGGAGCAGCGGTCGGCGTCCTCGTCGGGATCCTCGCCGTCGGGCCCGTGAGGTCGCTGTCCCGCCGGCACGCCGAGCCCCTGCCGCCCCCTCCGCCCCCCGCCCCCATCGGCGAGGGGACCACCGCCCTGCTCGCGGTCCTGCGCTCGGGGTCGGTCGTGGTGGACACCAAGGACCGGGTGCTGCGGACCAGCCCGACCGCGCAGGCGCTCGGGCTGGTCAGCGGCGGTCGACTGGCCATGCCGGCCCTGGCGAACCTGGTCGCGAAGGTGCGCGAGGACGGCCAGATCCGCGACCTGGACCTCACCCTGCCGCGGCGGAGGGGAACCGACGTGCGGCTCTCCGCTCGGGTCGCGCCGCTCGGGGACGGGGGGCTCATCGTGGTGCTCGTCGACGACACGACCGAGGCGCGGCGGGTGGAGGACGTACGCCGCGACTTCGTCGCCAACGTCAGCCACGAGCTCAAGACGCCGGTCGCCGCCCTGTCGCTGCTCGCCGAGTCCGTGGCCTCCTGCGCTGACGACCCGGAGGCGGTGGCCCGCTTCGCGGCACGGATGACCAAGGAGGCAGAGCGCCTGTCGACACTGGTGGTGGACCTCATCGACCTCTCCCGCGTGCAGGGCGACGACCCCCTCACGCACGCCGAGGTCGTGCAGGTCGAGGAGCTGGTCCGCGACGCCACGGATCGCAACCGCACCAGCGCCGCCGCGGCGACGATCGACCTCGTGTCCGCGGCCCAGCCGGGGCTGCTGGTCTACGGCGATCGGGAGCAGCTCACGGCAGCGATCACCAACCTCATCGCGAACGCGGTCCAGTACAGCCCCCCGCGCACCCGCGTCGCCATCGCCGCTCGCTCGGCCGGCGACGTGGTGGAGATCAGCGTGACCGACCAGGGGATCGGGATCCCCGAGGCCGACCTGGACCGCGTGTTCGAGCGCTTCTACCGGGTCGACCCGGCGCGCTCGCGGGCGACCGGTGGGACCGGCCTGGGCCTGTCGATCGTGCGTCACGTGGTGAGCAACCACGGCGGAGAGGTGTCCGTCTGGAGCCGCGAGGGATCGGGGTCAACGTTCACCCTGCGCCTGCCCCGGCACCGGCTGAGCGAGCCGGAGCCCGAGGCCGAGAGCCCCGCGCCGGAGGGCGCGGCCCTGGAACCGCACGGGAAGGTGGCCCAGTGACCCGGGTGCTCGTCGTCGAGGACGAAGAGTCGATCAGCGACGCGGTGTCGTACATGCTGCGCAAGGAGGGGTTCGAGGTCGCGGTGGCCGGGACCGGGCCGGCCGCCCTGGAGGAGTTCGACCGGGAGGGCGCCGACCTCGTGCTGCTCGACCTCATGCTCCCGGGCTACCCGGGGACGGAGGTGTGCCGGCAGCTGCGCTCCCGGTCGAACGTCCCGGTGATCATGCTGACGGCCAAGGACAGCGAGATCGACAAGGTGGTGGGCCTCGAGCTGGGGGCGGACGACTACGTCACCAAGCCGTTCTCGATGCGCGAGCTGGTTGCCCGGATCCGAGCCGTGCTGCGTCGCGGCGGCGAGTCCGAGGAGCTGCTGCCAGGGGTCCTCGAGTCCGGCCCGGTCCGGATGGACGTCGAGCGGCACACCGTCACCATCCGCGGGGTCGCCACGCCGATGCCGCTCAAGGAGTTCGACCTCCTCGAGCTGCTGCTGCGCAACACCGGACGGGTGCTGACCCGCGGGCAGCTGATCGACCGGGTGTGGGGCTCCGACTACGTGGGTGACACCAAGACGCTCGACGTCCACGTCAAGCGGCTGCGCGCCAAGCTCGAGGAGGACCCCGCGCACCCGCGCCACATCATCACGGTGCGCGGGCTGGGCTACAAGTTCGAAGCCTGAGGACCTGCCGGAGGGCGCTCCTGCCGGAGGGCGCTCCTGCCGGCGGCTGCGGTGTCGCCGCGCCGCGCGTCAGCCCCCCTGGGACGGCCCGTCGGGGAGCATGACGAGGACCGTGAGGGTCAGCGTCCCCGCGCCCGCGAAGGTGAGCGTCACGGTCTGGAAGGTGCCCGGCTTGAAGGTCGCGTTCGGTACGTCGATCCCTGGCTGGCCGTTGCTGCCCGGCGTGATGAGCGCCCGGCCGGGGATCTCGAGGTCGCCCGGCGTCACCGCCCCCGCGCCGGACACGGCGACCGCGGTCAGGTGGTCGGGGACGACATCGTTGTTGGCGAAGCCGCCGATGAGGGTCGTGACCGGGGGATCGGTGGTGGGGTCCTGCAGGAGGAGCAGGTTGCGGACCGACATGAACCCGACGTCGCCGGCCGCCCCGTTGGTCGGTCGGTGCACCTGGTTCGTGCCGGCGGCGAAGCCGGCGCCGCACGCCGAGGTGAGCAGGGCGACGACGACGGCCAGGGGGAGCAGCACCAGTCGTCGGGCGGGGAACGGCCGTCGGGCGAAGGTCACCCGCGCAGCGTACCGAGGGCCGAGGCCCAGTCACCGGCATGCGCCAACAAGACGGCCACATCGAGCAGGGCGAGGACGACGACGAGGCTGAACGCGGTCCGCGCCGCGGGCGGCCAGTCGTGCCCCACGGCGACGCCGGCGAGGACGAGCGAGGCGGCCAGGGCGGCCCAGCCCCACGCGTCCGGTGGACCGCCGGGGGCGAGCACCAGCAGCAGCGCCGCAGCGACCAGGCACGCCGCCGTCAGCGCCCGCGTGGCCCGTGCTCCGATCCGCGCGGGGAGCCCCGCGGCGCCGAGCCGGCGGTCGTCCTCGATGTCGGGCAGGGCGTTGGCGCCGTGGATCCCGATGCCGAGCAGGGCCCCGGCGGCGGTCGCCCACCAGGGCGCCCACGCCGCGTGCGGCAGGGCCAGCGTGACCACCGAGGGAAGCAGCCCGAACGAGACGGCGTACGGCAAGGGGGAGAGCAGCGTCGCCTTGAGCCGAAGGTCGTACGTCCATCCGCTGGCGACCGCCACCAGATGGGTGAGGCCGGCGGCGAGGCCCAACGCGAGGGAGAGCGGCAGGCACGCGACGGCGGCTGCCGTCGCGGCGGCGCGCACCGTCGCGGCGCCGACCGCGCCCCGGGCCAGCGGCTTGTCGGGACGCCCGGCCGCGACGTCACGGTCACGGTCCACCAGATCGTTGAGCCAGCCGATCGAGAGCTGGCCGGAGAGCACCGCGGCGCCGAGGAGCGCGCAGCGGCCCGCCGTGAGCCCGGCGCCCGCGCCGAGCCCCACGGCGACGGCCGTCACGGCCGCGCACGGGCCCGGGTGGCAGGACCGCAGCAGCGCGACGGCGCCGGGGCGGGTCAGGAGGTGCTCGCCCGAACGAGCGCGCGCAGGTCCGGGTCGAGCCCGGTCGAGGGGCTGATCCGCCGCTCGATCGCGGTCACCGTGCCGTCGGCGGCGACGAACGTCACCGACGGGGCCTCCTGCCCGAACGCCTGCACGAGGCGGCTCGAGTGGTCCACAGCCACGGTCGCCTCGCCGGCCACCTTGCTGGCCAGCTGGAGCAGGGTCCTCTCCTGCGCCGGCGGTCCCACGAGCACCAGGGGCAGTCCCCTCGACCGGACCTGCAGCACGACCGAGGACACCACGTCGGCACAGTCGGTGCAGCCGGGGGGGACGAACAGCAGGACCGCCGGGCGGATCGCCCGCGCCAGGACCTCCAGCGAGCCCACGCTCACCGTCACGTCGGGTATCAGCCCCCCGACCTGCCCGGGGTCCTGGGAGACGGCGGTCGCCAGCGGCCGCGGGAGCGGCCCGTCGCCCGGTCGTGGTTCCAGCAGGGTCATGAGCGAGCCGACGAGCATCAGCACGAGGACCCCGGCGATCAGGACCGGCGCCGGGAGCCCCCGGGGCCCGAGCCTTCGGCGGCCGTGCCGGTGGTGTGGCCGTCCGCCCTCGGCCACGGCGAGCTCGCGAAGGTAGGCGAGACGGTCGGCCTCGAGCGTGCGGGCGTCGTCCGGCACGACGACGGCGTACCCGTCCGGCCAGTCGACCCAGGTCGAGGGCGCACCGTCGAGATCGTCGTGGTGACCGCTGGGGTCGGGTGCCGCAGCCACGAGGGTCAGGATAGAGAGGCAGGTGTCGGGAGGGCATGCGATCCTGCGCACGAGAGCGCTGCGGGCCGGGGACCAGCCGGCGCGCGCGTCGGTGGACCCGCGCGCGTGGCACGGAACAGGCCGTTCTGTCAAGAGCCCTGAAGCGCCTCATCATGGCTCTGACCTGCGCAAACGCCCGTCTGGGGGGTCCGCGGGCGTGTTATCCTGGTGGCCAGCGAGAGGGGTACCGGACAGATGACTTTCCAGGTCGGCGAGACCGTCGTCTACCCGCACCACGGGGCCGCGCGCATCGAGGCGATGGAGACCCGCGTGATCAAGGGTGAGGAGCGGCTCTACCTCGTCCTCAAGGTCGCGCAAGGTGACCTGACCGTGCGGGTCCCGGCCGACAACGCCGAATACGTCGGCGTTCGCGACGTCGTGGGCCAGGAGGGCCTCGACCGGGTGTTCGAGGTGCTGCGGGCGCCGCACACCGAGGAGCCGACCAACTGGTCGCGCCGGTACAAGGCCAACCTGGAGAAGCTCGCCAGCGGGGATGTCATCAAGGTCGCCGAGGTGGTCCGGGACCTGTGGCGCCGCGAACGCGAGCGCGGCCTGTCGGCCGGCGAGAAGCGGATGCTCGCGAAGGCGCGCCAGATCCTTGTGTCCGAGCTCGCTCTTGCCGAGAACACCAACGAGGACAAGGCCGAGACCATCCTCGACGAGGTCCTCGCCTCCTGATCGGGTCCTGACAGCGGTCGGCGGCGAGTCCCTCGCCCCGCCGACCCCCGGGGTGACCGGGCGGTCCGACCTGGAGGATCGCCGCGATGGCCGACCGGCTCCCCCGGCGCAGGCGCGTGCCGCAGCCGGTCGTGGAGGTGCTGCGCCTGTGCATCGTGCTGGCCGGCGCCGCACTCGGCTACCAGGCCGCCGGCATCTTCCCCGGCCCGGTGGGCTCCCTCGGCCCGGTGGCCCTGGGGGTGATCATCGGCTCGGGTCTCGGGTACGCCCTCGGGGGCGTCCTCGGCCGGTCGACGGTGCACGCGATGAGCCGTACCGAGCAGGTCCTGCGCGGCGTCCCCGCGGAGCAGATCGTCGCGGGCTTCTTCGGCGCCCTGCTGGGCCTGCTGGGCGGGGCCGCGGTCGCCTGGCCGGTGTTCCTCATCGGGCATGCCGCGGTCGCGGTGCCGCTGTTCGTCTTCGTGCTGCTGGCCACCGCGATGCTGGGCTACCGGATCGGGGCGCTGCGCCGCGAGTCGATGATCGCCATGTTCGGGCCGGGGGCCGGGATGGCGCCCGCCGCGGCGACGACCTCCTCGGTCCTGCCCCGGCTCGTCGATTCCTCGGTGGCCATCGACGGTCGCATCGTCGAGGTGGTCCGCGCCGGGTTCCTCGGCGGCCGGATGATCGTGATCAAGCCGGTGCTCGACGAGCTGCAGGGGCTCGCCGACGCCCACGACGACCTGCGGCGCGCCAAGGGCCGCCGCGGGCTGGAGATCCTCGAGGCGCTGCGTCGAGAGCCGTCGGTGGAGCTCGAGGTCGTCGACGACCTGGCGGTGGCCGTGCCGGATGTGGACGCCAAGCTGGTGCGCACCGCTCTGGACACCGGGTGGGCGCTGCTCACCCTGGACTCCAACCTCGCCCGCTCCGCCGCCCTGGCGGGGGTACGTGTGCTGAACCTGCACGCCCTGACACTGGCGATGCGCCCGTCGGTGGCCGCGGGGGACGAGGTGAACGTGTTGCTGACCAAGGCCGGCAAGGAGGCGGGCCAAGCGGTCGGCTACCTCGACGACGGCACGATGGTCGTTGTCGAGCGCGCACGGGAGGCGGTGGGACAAGATGCCCTCGTCCAGGTGACGAGCGTGCTCACGACGGCGAACGGCCGGATGGTCTTCGCCCGGCCCGTCCTCCTGGACGGGCACCCGGTCCCCGGCCGGTGAGCCCGCCGGCTCGAGGCGAAGGGTGGCGCGGATGGGCGCAGCAGCGCCGAGGGTCGCGGCCATCGTGCCCGCGGCCGGGCGCGGGGACCGGCTGGGCCCCGGCGAGCCGAAGGCGCTGCGGCCGGTCGGTGGGGTCCCGCTCCTCGTGCACGCCGTCCGGGCGCTGGCCTCCGCCGCCTCGGTGGACCTCGTCGTCGTGGCGGCTCCCGCCGGTCGGCGGGAGGACGTAAAGGCTCTGCTGGGCAGGCCGGACGGAGCCGACGTGGTCGTCGTGGAGGGCGGGGAGGACCGCCAGGAGTCGGTACGCCGCGCGCTGTCGGCCATCCCCGAGGAGGTCGAGGTCGTGCTCGTCCACGATGCCGCCCGCGCCTTCGCGCCGGTGGGTCTGATCGAAGCCGTCGCCGCCGCCGTGCGGGCCGGGGCCGAGGCCGTCGTCCCGGGGCTGCCGGTCGTGGACACGCTCAAGCAGGTCGACGAGGACGGGTACGTCGTCGCGACCGTGGACCGCTCGGTCATCCGCGCCATCCAGACGCCGCAGGGCTTCCCCCGACGGGTCCTCGCGAGCCTGCACGACGGCCACGAGGGTGACCCGCACACCGACGACGCGGGGCTCGCCGAGGCGGCCGGGATCGGGGTGCTCGTGGTGCCCGGCTCGGAGGAGGCGTTCAAGGTGACCGTCCCGCTCGACCTGGAGCTGGCCGCGGCCGTCGTCCGCCGCCGGAGCGGGTCATGAGCGCCCCCCGTGTCGGGCTCGGCGTCGACGTCCATCCGCTCGTCGCCGGGCGGCCGATGCGCCTGGCCGGCCTGGACTGGCCAGAGGAGGCGGCCGGGTGCTCGGGCCACTCCGACGGCGACGTCGTCGCCCATGCGATGTGCGACGCGCTGCTGTCGGCCGCCGGGCTGGGCGACCTCGGGTCGGTGGTCGGCACCGACCGTGAGGAGTGGGCCGGCGCGAGCGGCGTACGGCTGCTCGCGCACGTGCACCGGCTGCTCGCCGACGAGGGCTGGCGGGTCGGGAACGTGACCGTCCAGCTGGTGGGCGAGCGTCCGCGCCTGAGCGCCAGGCGGGCCGAGGCTGAGGCGACGCTCTCCGCCGCCCTCGGCGGTGCGCCCGTCTCGGCCAGCGCAACGACGACGGACGGCCTGGGCCTCACCGGACGCGGCGAGGGCCTCGCCGCGATCGCCACGGCACTGCTCACCCGGAGGTCGGCCGATGAGTGACGAGCTGCTCGACAGCCTGCGCCGCGCGGTCGAGGCGGCCCCCGGCGATGTGCCCCTTCGACTGCACCTCGCCGCCGAGCTCGTCCATGCGGGACTCACCACCGAGGCGGTGTCCCACCTCGGGATCGTGCTCGCTGGGGACCCGACCTCGGCCGAGGCGCTCGAGCTGATGGGCCAGGCGCTGGGGACGACCCAGCCGTCGTCGAGCGCCGACCGGTTCAGCTGGAGTGCCGCCGAGGCGGACGTGGCCGGGATCGTCGAGCCGATGTTCGTCAACTCCTCGCCGGGCGAGCGGAGCGAGGAGGCGATACCCGACCCGTACGACGTCGTCCCCAGCGGCGTACGGCTCTCCGACGTCGGCGGGCTGCGCGAGGTGAAGGAGCGGCTCGACGTCGCCTTCCTCACGCCGATGCGAAACCCCGAGCTCCGTGCCTTGTACGGCAAGAGCCTCAAGGGCGGCCTGCTTCTCTACGGCCCGCCCGGGTGCGGCAAGACCTTCCTCGCCAAGGCGGTCGCCGGCGAGCTGCAGGCGGGCTTCCTGCACATCGGCCTGTCCGACGTCCTCGACATGTGGATCGGGCAGAGCGAGCGCAACCTCCACGAGATCTTCGAGATCGCGAGGCGTCGCGCCCCCTGCGTCGTCTTCCTCGACGAGATCGACGCTCTGGGGCAGAAGCGGAGCCAGCTACGCACCTCCGCCTTGCGCGGCACGGTGAACCAGCTGCTGGCGGAGCTCGACGGGGTCGCCTCCGACAACGAGGGTGTCTTCGTCCTCGCCGCCACCAACCACCCCTGGGACGTCGATGTCGCACTGCGCCGGCCGGGGCGGCTCGACCGGATGCTGCTCGTCCTCCCCCCGGACCAGGAGGCGCGCGAGGCGATCCTGCGCAGCCACCTCAAGGACCGGCCGGTCGCCGGCGTCGACATCGGCAAGCTGGCCCGGGAGACCGACGGGTTCTCGGGCGCCGACCTCGCGCACGTCTGCGACACCGCGGCCGAGCTGGCGCTGATGGACTCGGCTCGTACCGGCAACGTCCGCATGATCACGATGGCCGACCTCGAGGCCGCACGGGGCCAGATCCGACCCTCGGTGGGTGCGTGGCTGGAGACCGCCCGCAATGTCGCGCTGTTCGCCAACTCGGGTGGGGAGTACGACCCCCTGCTTGCCTACCTGAAGAAGCGGCGCCTGGCATGACCGAGGACCGCGGCGCGCTCCAACGGGCCGAGCATCTGCTGGCCGTCCGTCGCCACGACGAGGCGGCCGCACTCGCCGCGCGGCACCTTGCGTCCATGCCGGACAGTGTCTGGGGCTGGCGCATCCTGACCCAGGCGCGGCTCGGGAGCGGCGACGGCAAAGGAGCTCTCGATGCGGCCCGATCGCTGGTGCGGCTGGCGCCGGACGACCCGACCGCGCACGCCCTGGCCGGACACGCATACCTGATCCTTCGGGAGCCGGGTCAGGCGGCGAGCGCGTTCGATGAGGCGATCCGGCTGTCGCCGCGCGACTGGTCACACTTCCACAACCGTGCCCTCGCCCGGTACCAAGACAAGCAGCACGTGTCAGCGCTGGCCGACGTCGACCGTGCGCTCGAGCTGCACCCGCTGTCTGCGCAGTCGCACGGCCTTCGCGGAGCGGTCCTCAGCTCGATGGGCCGACGGCGCGCCTCTCTCGAGGCCACCGAGCGTGCCCTCGAGATCGACCCGACGAGCGCTCATGCGCACAACAATCACGGGGTGGACCTGCTCCGGCGCGGGCACATCGGGGTCGCGGCCTCCGCCTTCGACAGGGCCCTCGCGGCCGATCCGCACGATCCTCGAATCAGGCGCAACCTGGATGTCGTGCTGCTCAAGACGGCCCGCCGCGGCTGGCTGCTCGGGCCTGGCGTCATGCTGGCCTGCTTCACCGCGGCGGAGCTGCTCTGGCCGCCCACGGCCCGCCTGACGCTGGGACTGGCCCTGGTCGTCGTCATGTTCGGCGTCCTCCTGGTGCCGTTGCGCCGCCTGTCCCGGGGGGCGCGCCGTCACCTGTGGCGCAGGGTTCGGCAGGACCCGTTCCTGCGCTTCTCATCGGCGCTCGCCCTTGCCTCAGGCGGACTGGCCCTGATCATGTCCGTTCTGCCCGTGTCGGAGGCGGAGTCGCTGGGTCACTACGTCGGAGTCTTGGCGATCGTCTTGGCCTGGGTCGCCTGGGCGCGCGGCTGGACGACCCAGCGGCGGAAGAAGCCTCAGGCCGCGAGCGACGTCTACCCCCCGGTGACGTAGCGTCAGGGGCGTGCCTGTGGAGCTGCCGCCGGATGCACGAGCGCTCCTTGACCGCCCGGTGTGCGCCACGTTGGCGACGATCAACCCGGACGGGCAACCGCAGCTGTCTGTCGTGTGGGTGAAACGGGACGGCGACGACATCCTCGTCTCCACCGTCACCGGCCGGCAGAAGTACCGGAACCTCCTCCGTGACCCGCGGGCCACGGTCCTCGTCTTCGATCCCGAGGATCCGGACCACTACGTCGAGGTTCGCGGCCACGTCTCGATGACCGAGGAGGGCGGGCCGGAGCTGATCCAGGAGCTCGGCTGGCGCTACAACGGCGAGCGCTTCAGCGGGGACGAGGGGACCGATCGCGTCCGCGTCGTCGTCCGGCTCACCCCGGACCGCGTCGTCGTCCGGCACTGAGTCCTCGTCCGGCACTGAGTCGCCGGTCCGGCGCTGACCGCTGACCGGGGTCTCGCAAGGTCCGCGTGGCGAAGCGCCTGACCGCACTGCCCGTACCCTTGCCCGGGTGAGCCTGCGCCTCTACGACACCGCCGCCCGCGAGGTCCGGGACTTCGTCCCGCTGGTCCCCGGCAAGGTCGGCGTGTACGTCTGCGGGCTCACCGTCCAGTCCGACCCCCACCTCGGCCACGTGCGCTCCGCGGTGGCCTTCGACGTGCTGCGGCGCTGGCTGGCCCACTCCGGCTTCGACGTCACCTACATCCGCAACGTCACGGACATCGACGACAAGATCCTGCTGAAGTCCGCCGAGGAGGGCCGCGAGTGGTGGGAGCACGCCTTCCGCTACGAGCGCGCGGTGACGTGGGCCTACGACGCCCTCGGCTGCCTGCCACCCACCTACGAGCCACGCGCCACCGGTCACGTGCCGGAGATGCTGGAGATCATCGAGACCCTGCTCGAGCGCGGGCACGCGTACGTCGCCGCCGACGGCAGCGGTGACGTCTATTTCGACGTCCGGTCGTGGCCGGCGTACGGCGAGCTCACCCACCAGCGGGTGGACGACATGGAGCCGGCGGCCGACGCGGACCCCCGCGGCAAGCGCGACCCGCGCGACTTCGCCCTCTGGAAGGGGCGCAAGCCGGAGGAGCCGGCCACCGCCTCGTGGCCGACGCCGTGGGGCCCGGGTCGGCCGGGCTGGCACGTCGAGTGCTCCGCGATGGCCGGCAAGTACCTCGGCGCCGAGTTCGACATCCACGGCGGCGGCATCGACCTTCGCTTTCCCCACCACGAGAACGAGCAGGCACAGTCGCGGGCGGCCGGTCAGCCCTTCGCCCGCTACTGGATGCACAACGCGTGGCTCACCACGGCCGGCGAGAAGATGAGCAAGTCGCTGGGGAACAGCCTGCTGGTACCGGAGGTGCTGCGTCGCTTCCGCGCGGTCGAAGTGCGCTGGTACATGGTGTCCGCGCACTACCGCAGCAACGTCGAGTACTCCGACGAGGCCGTGGCGGAGGCCGCGACGGCCTACCGGCGGGTCGAGGGCTTCGTCGAGCGCGCCGTCGAGCTGGTCGGTCACGTCGAGCCGGCGGCCCAGGTCCCTGATGCCTTCGCCGCTCACCTGGACGACGACCTCTCGGTGCCCGCCGCCCTGGCCGTGCTGCACGAGACGCTTCGTGCCGGCAACGCCGCCTTGGCCGAGGGCGGCGTCGACGGGGTGCGGACGGCGCTCGCCGACGTACGCGCGATGACCGCCGTCCTCGGCGTCGACCCGCTCGACCCGAGGTGGGCGGTCGCGTCCGACGAGCGGCTGCGCGCCACCGTCGATGCGCTGGTCGCCGTCGCGCTCGAGCAGCGGGAGGCGGCCCGAGATCGCAAGGACTACGCGGGGGCCGACGCGATCCGCGACGCGCTCAAGGCGTCCGGCGTCGTCGTCGAGGACACCGCGGCCGGGCCTCGCTGGACCCTGCAGGGCGGCTCGTGATGGCGGGCAACTCCCAGCGCCGCGGGGCGCGGCGGACCTCGGGGTCGAAGAAGGGCGCGACCACCGGTTCGGGTGGCAAGGGCGCGAACGCCTTGCGGGGCAAGGGCCCGACGCCACCGGCCGAGTCGCGCAAGGGCCACCCCGCAGCCCGGCGCTCGGCCGCTACCACCCGGCGCACGACGCCGTCGCGCCCGGCCCGGAGCACCCGCCAGAAGGACGCGCTCGAGGTCGTCGCGGGCCGCAACGCCGTCCTCGAGGCGCTGCGGGCCAAGGTGCCGGTGCAGACGCTGTACGTCGCGGAGCGGGTCGAGGCCGACGACCGCGTCCGCGAGATCGTCCGCCTGGCCAACCACGCGCACGTTCCCCTCCTCGAGGCACCCCGCGCCGAGCTGGACCGGATCACCGGCGGCGCCGTGCACCAGGGCGTCGCGGTCCAGGTCCCCGCCTACCACTACGCCCATCCGGACGACCTGCTGGCACGTGCGGAGGCATCGGGCGAGGCGACGCTCATCGTGGCCCTCGACGGCGTCACCGACCCGCGCAACCTCGGCGCGATCCTGCGCTCGACCGCGGCCTTCGGCGGGCACGGGGTGCTCGTCCCCGAACGCCGGTCGGCGGGGATGACCGCGGGAGCCTGGAAGGCCTCGGCGGGTGCCGCGGCCCGCCTCCCCGTCGCCCGGGCGACCAATCTGACCCGCGCGCTGCAGGGCTACGCGAAGGCCGGCTGCGTGCTCGTCGGGCTGACGGCCGACGCGCCGACCGACGTGGTCGACCTGGAGGTGGCCGACGGCCCCCTCGTCCTCGTCGTCGGCTCCGAGGGCCGAGGCCTCTCGCGCCTGGTCTCCGAGACCTGTGACGTGCTCGCCCGCATCCCCATGCACTCCGAGGTCGAGAGCCTGAACGCGTCGGTGGCCGCCGCCATCGCCCTGCACGCGGTGGCGCAGCGCCGCCGCGTCTGACCGCCGCCGCGTCTGACTCCGGGTGCGGTCAGACCCGTCGTCGGGTCAGTCCAGGATGGGCGGCAGGCTCATCGTCGTGTCGCTCGGGCTGCCGGAGCGTTTGCCGAGGACCGCCAGCTCGTCGGGCTTCTTGCTCAAGACGTCGGCGACGTACGCCCTCGCGGCGGCCAGCGTGCCCACGTCGCGCCCCTCGCGCTCGGAGAGGAACCACCGGTGCTCCAGCACCTCGTGGAACACCTGGGCGGGCTCGAGCTTGCCCCGGAGCTCGCGCGGGACCTGGCGGACGACCGGCTCGAACACGTCGGTGAGCCACCGGTGGGCGGCGATCTCCTGGTCCGCGTCGGAGAAGCCCATGCTGGCTCGGTAGGCGTCCAGGTCGTTGAGCAGGCGCCGGGCCTGGTTCTCCTCGACGTCGAGACCGGTGAGCCGCAGGAGGCGCCGCGAGTGGTGGCCGGCCTCCACGACCTTGGGCTGCACCCGCACGAGACTGCCGTCGGTCTCGCGGGTGACCTCGAACTCCTCGACGTCGAAGCCGAGCTCGTTGAGCCGGCGGACCTTCTCGTCGACGCGGTAGCGCTCGCCGCTTCGTACCACCACCGCCGACGACAGTTCCTCCCACAGGCGGCCGTAGCGCACGACGATCGCCTCGGCCGTCTCCGCCGGGTCGATCGACTCGTGCAGCTGCTCGCCGGCCTCCAGGTCGAGCAGCTCGCCGAAGATGTTGAGGTGGGCGACCTCGATGTCCTGCTGGCGCTGGCCGTCGGAGAGACGCTCGCGCAGTTCCCCCGTCTCGGCGTCGACGAGATAGGCCGCGAAGGCTCCCGCGTCTCGCCGGAACAGGGTGTTGGAGAGCGAGCAGTCCCGCCAGGCGAAGCCGGCGACGTGCAGGCGGACCAGCAACAGGGCCAGCGCGTCCAGCAGGCGGTTGGCCGTGTCCGGCCGCAGGGTCTGGGAGAACAACGCCCGGTACGGCAGCGAGAACTGCAGGTGCCTGGTGATGAGAGCGGCCTCGAGGTCCTCGCCCTCGGGATCGGTCCGGTCGGTGACCACACCGACCGCCTCGACGCACGGCACCGCGAGTCGGTCGAGTCGTCGCAGCAGCCCGTACTCGTGCTCGGCGAGAGGCTCGGCCACCTCCTTGACCGCGTAGACCACGCCGTTCACCCGCACGAAGCGGACGACGTGGCGGGAGATCCCGCGCGGCAGGGCGACGAGCTGGTCGGCGGGCCACTCCTCGAGCGGCACCTGCCACGGCAGGAACAGCAGCTCGGGCTCGTCCGCCGAACCCGTGATCCGCAGGGCCACGGCATCCCAGTCTGCCGAAACGGGGCCGCCGCTCGTGCGACGGCCCCGTCCCGACGTGTCGTCAGCGCGAAGTCCGAACGACTAGAGCCGCTCGCCGGACGCCATGGAGAACACGTGCGTGTTGCCGGGCTTGACCGTGACACGGATCGTCTCGCCCTTGTTCGGCGGGGTACGCCCATCGGCGCGCACGATGACGTCGACCGTCTTGCCCTCGGCGTCGACGACCTGCCCGTAGACATAGGCGTCCGCGCCGAGCTCCTCGACCACGACGACCGTGACCGGGATGCCGGAGGGGTCCGTCGTGATGTCGAGGTCCTCCGGGCGGAAGCCGAGCGTGACGTCCTTGGCGCCCTCCTTGCCGGCGGCGTCCAGCGCGGTCCGCTCCACCGGCACCGTCGAACCTGCGACGACCACACCTCCGTCAGTGACCTTGCCCTCGACGAGGTTCATCTGCGGCGAGCCGATGAAGCCGGCGACGAAGACGTTGTTCGGGTGGTCGTACATCTGCCGGGGGCTGTCGACCTGCTGGAGGACGCCGTCCTTGAGCACGGCGACCCGGTCGCCCATGGTCATGGCCTCAACCTGGTCGTGAGTCACATAGACGGTGGTCACCGCGAGCCGGCGCTGCAGAGCGGCGATCTGCGTCCGCGTCTGGACGCGCAGCTTCGCGTCGAGGTTGGAGAGAGGCTCGTCCATGAGGAACACCTGGGGATGCCGCACGATGGCCCGACCCATGGCCACGCGCTGGCGCTGGCCACCGGAGAGCGCCTTCGGCTTGCGCTGGAGGTAGGGCTCGAGGTCGAGAAGCTTGGCGGCCTCCTGAACGCGCTGGGCGATCTCGGCCTTCGGGGTGCCGGCGATCTTCAGGGCGAAGCCCATGTTGTCCGCCACGGTCATGTGGGGGTAGAGGGCGTAGCTCTGGAACACCATCGCGACGTCGCGGTCCTTGGGCGGGAGCAGCGTGACGTCCCTGTCGCCGATGCGGATCGAGCCGGAGTTGACCTCCTCGAGACCGGCGAGCATGCGAAGGGCGGTCGACTTCCCGCAACCGGACGGCCCGACGAGGACGAGGAACTCGCCGTCGTTGATGTCGAGGTTCAGCCGGTCGACCGAGGGTCTGGTGTTGCCCTCATAGATTCGAGTGGCGTTGTCGTAGACGACTGTGGCCATGCGCGTTCGATTCCTTCCACCGGCAGGTACGTGCCGGACGATCCGTCGTGGAGGAGTGCCCGTCGCCCGCGGCGTCGGGATGGTGCTCGGCCATCTTCGGGCCTGGGGGCCCTCGTTGTCAGCCAGAGCGGCAAACGTGCGGCGCGACGCAGCTTCCGCGTCCGCGTGAGAGCATGCCGACGGTGGCAGGGGCCGGGACGGGGGTCAGTCGTGGCGGACCGAGCAGGCGGCCTCCGGCTGGCCTGGGAGCGTCGTGACGGGGACTCCGCCTTCTGCGCCGTCCGCGAGCTTCGCTCGGGTCGGGTCGCCATCGCCCTCGGCTGCGTCGACGGCGATGCCTCGGGCCGATCTGCCAGCCATCTCGCGGCTGCCCTGCGCGCGGCCGGCGACGACGACCTGCCCCCCGCCCGCGCGCTCGACGACGCGGGGGATGCGCTGTACCGCCTCGATCCCGCGGCGATCGCCCGTTGCGCCTACGCCGTCCACGACCCGGTCGACGGCTCGCTCGAGCTGGCCCTGGCCGGGGACCTCGGCGTGCTGCTCGTGGACGGCGCCTCGGCGGTGGCGCCCGGCGAGGCGGGTCCGCCCATCGGCGGCGCCTCGACGGGGGGACGTCGGCAGAGCGTCCGCGCCTGGCCGGCGGACGCGACGCTCGTGCTGTGCACGGGTCCGCTCGACCCCCGCGCCTGGCAGCGCTGGTGGCGCGGCGGCGTGTCGCCGCACGTCGAGGGTCTGCCGGGCCTGCTCCTCGACCGGCTGCCCGCGGCCGGCGCAGCCGTGCTCGCCGCCAGACCGGACGCCCTCCTAGCGCCCCGCGTGGCGACCCTGCCTCTGACCGCCGAGCCGGCGGGGGTCCGGCGCGCCCGCGAGTTCGTCGCGAGGACGCTGCAGGAGTGGGGTCTGGCGGGCGACCAGGTGGAGCGGGCCCGGTTGGTGGCCAGCGAGCTGGCCACCAACGCCGTCCGCTACGGCGGGGAGCAGCTCTCGGTCCACCTCGCCCTCGGCCCCGAACGGCTGGCGGTCGAGGTCCGTGACGCGACCTCGGAGCTGCCGCGCGGCGCGACGCCGGGCGGTGAGGCCGAAGGCGGGCGCGGCCTGCTGCTCGTCGGGTCGTTGGCCCAGGACTGGGGCGCCCGCCCGCTCCACCCGCATGGCAAGGCGGTGTGGTGCCGCCTGCCCGGGGCGAGCCCTCAGCCCTCCCACGAGTAGCGCAGCCCGATCTGGCGCCGGATCTCGTCCATCGTCGACATGATCGAGAGGATCTCGGCGTGCGGGAGGACCGGGCTCTCGGTCAGCCCGGCCCGGACGCAGCGAGCCACCTCGGCGGCCTGCATCCGCAGCCCGTGTCCCTCGAAGGGGAACTCGCGGCGCTCCCGTCGCCCGTCGCGGTGGACCAGCGTGTAGGCGCTCGGCGCATAGAAGGTGCCGTCCACCTCGATCCGGGCCTCGGTGCCCGCGATCCAGGCCTGGCACGGCGTCTTGGCCTCCAACGTCGTGGTCACGACACCGTGCGCCCCGTCGGCGTACTCCAGCACCGCCGAGGTCTGCGCGTCGACACCGGTGAAGGCCTTGCTGCTGCGCGCGCTGACCCGTTCCGGGGCTCCGAGCACCATCGACACGAAGGAGACCGGATAGATACCGAGGTCGAGCAGGGCACCTCCGGCCAGCTCCGGTGCGAAGAGTCGGTGGACGGGGTCGGGCGGGAAGTACTGCCCGTGGTCGGCCGAGACGGCCCGCACGGTCCCCAGGGTGCCGGCGGCCAGCTCGGTCCGGATCGAGACCACGTGGGGCAGGAAGCGTGTCCACATCGCCTCCATCGCGAACAGGCCACGCGCCCGAGCGGCGTTGAGGACCTCCTCGGCCTCACGCGCGTTGACCGTGAACGGCTTCTCCACGAGCACGGGGTGCCCGGCGTCGATGGCGAGCAGGGCCGCGTCCCGGTGGCTGTTGTGCGGGGTGGCGACGTACACGGCGTCGATGTCCCGGTCGGCCACCAGCTCCTCGTAGCTGGCGTGACGGCGCGCCACGCCGTGCTCGTCGCCGAACGCGTCCGCGCCGGCGCCGGTTCGCGAGCCGACGGCCACCACCTCGGCGTCGGGGAGCCGGGCGACGTCGCGGGCGAACGCCGCGGCGATCCCTCCGGTCCCGATGATTCCCCAGCGGAAGGCAGCCGCGGCGGCGGGCGTGGTCGTCACGGGCCCATCCTGTCGCAGGCGGGCTACATTGGTGGCCCGGTGTTGGCCCGGTGTGGGCCCGGTGACAGGCCGGGGATCCGGCCGGCGTGGCGCAACTGGCAGCGCACCCGACTTGTAATCGGGCGGTTCCCGGTTCGAATCCGGGCGTCGGCTCTCGTCCTGGGAGGGGGCATGTCTCGCAGCAGGGCGACCACCATCGCCCTCGCGGCCACCGCCGTCCTGTGCGTCGTGGAGGTCGCGCTCGTCCACCTCGGCCGGACGGTACGGTTCGACCCGGCGTGAACGTGCGATGCGCCTGCCCGGCGACGACCTCATCGGGCATCCCGATGTCGTGACCACCCACGCGGTGACCGTCGACGCGCCGCCCGCCACGGTCTGGCCGTGGCTGGTGCAGATGGGCTGGCACCGGGGCGGCTGGTACACCTCGCGCTGGGTCGACCGGCTGCTCTTCCCGGCCAACGCCCCGAGCGCGACCCGGATCGTCCCCGAGCTGCAGCACCTCGAGGTGGGGGACTTCGTGCCGGACGGTCCGCCCGAGACCGAGTGCGGCCTGCACGTCATGGCGATCGACCCCGGGCGCTCGCTCGTGCTGCGGTCGACCAGCCACCTGCCCAAGCGTTGGCGGGACAGCGGCGTCGCCCGCCTCGACTGGTCGTGGGCCTTCGTCCTGCTGCCCGTCGACGGGGTGAGCCGTACCCGCTTCGTCTTCCGCTCGCGATGGGTCACCCAGCCGTGGTGGCTCACCGCCGCGGGTCTGGTCCTCGTCGTCCCAGCGGACTTCGTCATGTCCCGGGCCATGCTTCGCGGGGTGCGAACCCGGGCGGAGGGATGGCGCACTGAGGTTCGCTGACTGCCGGGTCAGCGAGTGCTCACGCCCCGCTCCCTCTCACGTACGATGAGGCGCTGCACGAGAGCCTTTGGGGCGAAGTTCATCCGGCGCGCTTGGCTGTCGACCGGAGAGCGGACACCATCTGCTCGACCGGGGTGACTCTCCGGGACCCTTCGACCTGGAGCACCCCGATGTCCGCACGCCGACCCATCGCCTCCGCTGCCGCGCTCACGTGCCTTCTCGGGCTCGTGACGCTGGCCGGTACGTCGCCCGCGACGGCCGCCTCCACCGCGATCCCCGCGGCGCTGCGCAGCTATGTCCGCGCGGACCGCACCGGCGCCCAGTGGTCCCTCGCCTCGACCCACGCGGCGGCGGCGTGGACCAAGTCGACCGGCAGCGGCGTCGTCGTGGCGACGGTCGACACCGGGGCCGACGAGAGCGCACCGGACCTCCAGGGCCAGCTGGTCCCCGGCGCCCACCTCGACAAGACCGGCCGCATCGTGGCCGGGGACGTGACCGACACCTACGGCCACGGGACCCACGTCGCCGGGATCATCGCCGCGAAGGACGACGGCTCTGGCATCACGGGCATCGCGCCGGGTGCCAAGGTCATGCCGATCAACGTGGACAGCCCGCTGCTGGACGGCGAGACGGTGGGCGAGGCGATCCACTGGGCGACCGACCACGGAGCCAAGGTCATCAACCTGTCCCTCGGCTTCGACGACATCAAGCTCTACCAGTCCGACGTCGCGCCGATCTGCGCCGCGTCGAAGTACGCCTATGACCACGGAGTGGTCGTGGTGGCCGCCGCCGGGAACGACGGCGAGGACCTCGACCTGCCCTCGGCCCCCGCTGACTGCGGTGACCCGATCTCCGTGGCGGCGCTGGACAACACCCTGCAGACGACGTCGTGGTCCTCCTTCGACCCGACGGTCGCGCTGGCGGCGCCCGGCGCGAACATCTACTCCACGGTCCCCACGTCGGTCTCGAGGACCCGCTACGCGACCTTCTCCGGGACCTCGATGGCCTCCCCCTTCGTCGCCGGCGTGGCCGCTCTCGTGCTCGCCGAGCACCCCGGCTGGACCCCGGACCAGGTCAAGACGCGCCTGGAGGACACCGCCGAGGACCTCGGCCCGTCCGGCTTCGACCCGCGGTACGGCTACGGCGCCGTGGATCCGGCGGCCGCCGTGGGGGCGGCCGCTCCCGCGCCGGTCGCGGTCCACTTCCTCACCGCCGGCGCGACCGGGCTGCCGAGCCGCCTCGACGCCGACGGCGACCCCGTGATCGACCACACGCTGGTCACGTGGGAGCCGGACGCCACCGCCAAGGTCACCGGGTACACGGTGACGACCTACGCCCCCTCGGGGACCACGACGACCGACCTGCCGGGTACGGCGGTGCGCTACATCACCCCGGTCACGACCGCGGGGTACGTCGTCACCGCACACACGACGAGCGGCGACCTCGTGTCCCCACCCGTCTGGTACTCCGTCCAGGACGACACCTCGTCGGGCATGACCACGCTCAAGCCGGTGCAGCACCTCAAGGCGCGGTTCACCGCGAGGGGCTCGGTCGTCGTGAGCTGGACCAACCCCAAGGTCAACGCCGGCCACGCCGATGTCGTCTTCGTCGTCCTCAACAACAACCTCGCCGTGTTCCGGCAGGGCAAGATCCCGACGCACGTCACCGTCCCGGCGCGCTCGGTACCGCCCGGCGACCTCGCCATCCTGGTCGACGTCGTGTCCAGCCAGGACTTCACCGACGCGGCCGCCACGACGAAGCTCGGCGCCCGCGTGCCCTTCTCCGGAACGGCGGCACGCGCCGGCTTCGACCGCTACCGGCTGACCTTGAACCTGGCGCCGAGCTGGGGCCACCGGGTCTGCCACCTCAAGACCTGCGAGGGCGTGAAGCTCTTCGTCGTCACCCATGGGGTGGTGTACGTGTCCTACCTCGACGAGGACGGCCAAGCCGTGACGACGGTCCGCGGCAGGGCGCACCTCTCATCGGTGCTGGTGCGGGTACGAGCGGCGCGTCACCACTACCACCGCCTCGACATGACGACGGTCCACCTCAAGATCCACCGGTCGCGGTCGAGCGGGTCCGGCGGGTCCGAGTCCGGCGGCTCCGGGTCGATCGGTGTCGGCTGAGCCCCGGGTTCAGCGCCGCAGGAACCGGCGGATCCCGTCGAGGAGCCCGGCGGCGTAGCGCGCCTGCCCGGTCCGGGAGGACATCAGCAGCGCGTCGTGGGCGTTGCGCATGTTGCCGAGCTCGACGAGCACGGCGGGGACGTTGCTCAGGTTGAGCGTCCCCAGGTCGGTGCGAACATCCAGCCCGTCGCCGCCGTACGCCGTCGACCGGCTCAGGTGGACCTGCCCGAGCCCGGCGCGGACGTCGAGGGCGAGTGTGCGCGACCGCGCGTAGATGTCGTCGGTGTAGCCCTTGATCCGGCCTGGCCGGATCACGACGAAGCCGTGCTGGGCGGAGGCGAGCCCGTCGCCGTGGAGGCTGATCAGCAGGTTGGCGTGCACCTTGGCTCCGAACCGCCCGCGGGTGGTCACGCACGGGCCCCAGCCGGTGTCGCTGGTCCGGGTGAGCCGGACCGTGGCGCCGAGAGCCTCCAGGCGAGCCCGCAGTCGTTTGGCCAGCTGCCAGGTGAAGCGGTGCTCGGGGAAGCCGGCGTTGGTCGAGGTGCCGACCGTGTTGCACGCCTTCCACTCGGTGCCGATCCACACGAGGCGGTTGATCTGGGCCAGGTGCGAGGAGTTCCCGCCGTTGTGGCCCGGGTCGATCGCGATCACCACTCCCGACAGTGGCTTGGCGCTCGACCTGCTGGACCACAGGGCCGCGGCGTCAGAGACGCTGCGCTGTGGGGCCGGGCTCGTGCTGACGGTGGCGACCGGCGTAGGTGCCGCGGCCACCGCGGTCGAGGCCGCCAGGGCGGCCGCGGTCAGGGCTGCGGCGAGCAGGGCGGGTCGATGCACCGTGGGAGGCTACCCCGAACGGTCGCGGCGCCTCGCTCGTGCCGTCGTGAAGCCGCTTCAGTTCGACGGGGCCGGCGTGATGCCGCTGATGATGTAGTCCTCGTCGTTGAAGTCGAGGTTCACGCCCTGCGAGTCCACGCACATCAGGTAGGTGTTCGCGACGATCGCGCCCGAAGCGTTGCGCAACGGGTAGAAGCGGATGTGATGGCCGCAGGGGCCCGACGTGGGGCAGCCGTGGCGGTAGTCGTTGGCCATGGTGCCGGTGTTCAGGGTGTCGTCGCTCCAGTCTGCGGTCGACCCCGAGTTCGTCCGGAACCCGAAGGTCTGGCCACCCGGGCTGAAGCTGCCCTCGGCCCGCGGCCCGTTGCTGCCACCGGGGAGCAGGGTCTGGTAGTCGGTCCCCGCCTGGCTGAGGAAGTTGGTGGCCGATCCTGGGCTGCCCTGCGGGTACCAGAAGAGCGGCTCGTGCCCGCCCTGGGTGTGGGTCGCCACGACCTGCCGGACCGACACGCTGCCGTCGCTCGCCTGCCAGTACGGCGACAGGACCTCGTCACCGACCGCCACGACCAGGCCGTTGCCGTAGTTGATCCCCTTGTACACACCGTTCGCGTCGTAGCCGCCGGTCAGGTGCGTCGTGATCCCGAGGGCCTGGTTGATGAACGACTGCAGGGGCAGCTCGTCCGCCCCGCCGGCGGTCTGCTGCCACGCCCCCGCCAGCGTGGCCGTGGCCACGGTGTGGCCGGGGTCGTTGCTGTTGATCGTGAGCTGGCCGTACTGGACACCCTTGGCCGGCAGGTTGCTGGCGTCGCACGTGGTCGCCGGCGTGTTCCCGCGGCAGTAGTCGAACCGGACCTCGACGGTGATCGAGGATCCGCTGCCGAGGCTGTAGGGGAAGGAGACGGCCGTCCCGCCCGGGCACCCGTCCTCGAGGTTGGAGTACACGAGCTCGTACGGCCCGCTGACGCTCATCGAGTTGATCGTGACCGGCCCGCCCCCGGTGTTGGTGAGCCGCATGTCCGCGCAGGGCTTGACGTGCAGGGTGTCGGTCTTGTCCACGTTGGTGGTCCCGATGCGGTTGAACACGTAGCGGTAGTCGGTGAGCTGGGTTCCGAGGGCGGTCTTGATCGCCCCTGAGGGCCAGTCGAGGTTGGTCGGCACGAGGCTCCCGCCCCAGCCGCTCGGGACCGGCCCGTTGTTGACGGCGGGCGTCTTCGCGGACCTCGCCGGTGACGCGGACCGCCACGTCGAGGCCACCGCGACGACGACGTAGGTGTAGGTGGTGTTCGCCCCGACCGAGAGGTCGACGTAGCTCGTGCTCCCGTCAGTGATCTCGGCCAGGGGGGTGTTCGACGCTCCCGAGGGCGGGACCGCGGAGCCGTTGCCCCGGAAGACCTGGTACTCGGTCGTGTCGGGGCCAGTGCTGTTCCAGGCGAGCAGCACCTGGCCGGAGGACGCCGTGGCCGTCAGGGTCACGGCCGGCACCGGGACCGCGCTGACCGCGCTCGCCGGCGCCTTGCCGCCGGCGGAGACCGACACGACGCGGAAGTAGTAGGTCTGGCCGTTGACGAGGGGGTGGCCGGCGCCGTCCTTCGTGACCGGCAGGCTGCGGGCGTCGGCGTGGCTCGTGCTCGCCGCTGGGGTCCCGGTGATGCTCACGGTCGAGGTCGCGCCGACGTACACGCGGAACCCGGTGATGGCATCGGCCCCGGCTGGGACGGTCCACGACACCGTCACCGACTTGTCGTTCGGCGCCGTGGTCACCCCGGAGGGGGCGGGGATCGGTGTCCCCGGCACCGCGCTCGAGTGAGCCGTGAACGCATCGGCGTAGGCCTGGACGACGTAGTACCGCGTCTGGCCGTTGGTGAGCCCCTTGTCGGTGAAGGAGTGCGCCGCCGCCTTGAGGGTCGCCAGCGGGGTGGTCAACGAGACGCCCGAGGTGGGGCCGCGGTAGATCCGCCAGCCCTGGACGGTGCCGCCCGCGTCGTGCCAGCTCACCTCGACCGTGCCGTCGCCGGACAGCGTGCTCACCTCGGTCGGGACCTTCGGCGGGACGAGCGGTCGAGCGGAGACCTTGGCCCCCGAGGTGGCGTGGTGCTTGGGGCTGATCGCGCGGACGACG
>DATJPE010000078.1 GCA_035506535.1 Actinomycetes bacterium
GCGGCAACCGCGCGGCCGTGGCGGCGTACCGCGCGCGCAAGCAGCACGCCGCCGACGCCTCCTGACCAGGCTCTGACATCTTCTCGGTTGGCACGTTCCGTACGGAACGCCTGTGACAACCTTCGGACGTGGTCCTCAGGCGTGGTCAATGCACCTGCTGCAGCTGCCCGACCAAGCGGTCCTCGGATGCCTGGTCAGCAGTCCGGAGAACCATCGGCACCATCCTCGAGAAGCCCGCCAGCATGACGACGTAACTCGCGAGGAGTACCGGCTTGCTCGCGAGGGTGAAGCCCGCGATGTTCAGGACCAAGCAGGCGGCCAAACATGCACAGGCCCAGTGTGGGACCAGCCGCGCACGCCACAAGACGGCCGAGACAACGAACACTCCCAGCATCGCCACTGCGCCCACGTTGTAGAAGATCTCCACGCCGGAGGACGATTCGTACTGGGATGCCAAGTGAGCCATCGCCTCGGAGTTTCCCTGCGTCGAACCCATCCGCCAGAACACGAGTTCCGTGGCTGCGTCGCCGATGGCGATGAGCATGCCGAGCTGAGCTACTCCGCCGGCGACGTACGCCCACGGATGGTTCTGACGCAACAGACTCATGATCCCGAAGAGGGCAGGTATCAACAGAACTGAGCTGACGAAGATGGCGCAGCCGTAAACATAGAACGCCCGCGGATGCGCTGCGATGCCCGCCAGCTCCTCCACCGCGGAGGGGCGAAGGGCCGGGTTCGCGAGCGCGGCAACACACCCGGCAACGGGGGCGAGGACGAGGGTGGTCGCATTGGTCAAGGCGGGGATCCGGCGTGGGTCCATGACGAGCCTCCGAAGGGATCAGTGCTGGGATGACCGGGGACGCTAGGAGCGCTCGGGATTTGCCCGCATCACCCGGAGGGATCCGGCCTGATCGACCTGAGGAAGGGGGCTCATAGCCTTATGGCTACTGCCGGCATTCGTGGCCCGCGACTACCGTGGACGCGTGCGCTGGCGGAGGTTCGACCGACGCGACGCGGTCGACGTCGGGCTCGCCGCGGTCGGCGTCGCGCTCGGCTATGTGACATTCTTCGCTGGTAACCCGGTCGGGGATCCAGTGGCGGGTCCGTCCTGGTTCGTGGCGGTCTTCCCGGTACTGCTCGCGGGGCCACTAGCGCTACGACGTCGAGCCCCCCTCATCTCCTTCGCGCTCATCATCCTCGCGGTCGTTCTTCAAGCGGTCCTGAGCGACGACTCCCCCGAGGGACTGCAGATGATCTACGCGCTGGGGCTGGGCGCGTTCTCGGTGGCCGCCTACTCACGTCGGATGCGCGCGCTCGCGGGTCTGGGAACAGCTGCCGTGGGGTACATCGTGTACGCCGCCGCCAACGCAGACGTCCGCACCGGCGAAGCCGGCCAACTGTGGGCCGCGTCCTTCTTCGCAGCAGCGCTCGTCGGGGCTTGGCTGTGGGGCCTTGCAGTGAGCACCCGCCGCGAGGGGCGCCTTCATGCCGCTAGGGCACATACGGCCGAAGCGCGAACGGCAGCTGCCGTCGCGGAGGAACGTGCTCGCCTCGCCCGAGAACTGCACGATGTCGTCTCGCACCACCTCAGCGTCGTCGTCGTCCAAGCCTCCGGCGCACGCAGCAGCAACCCCGACAATGCGGCCACCTTGGAGAAGATCGAGAACAGCGGACGGGAATCGTTGGCCGAGATGAGGCGCCTCCTGGGTGTGCTCCGAGAACACGACGGCGCCGCTGACCTCCGGCCTCAGCCAGGGCTAGGCGACCTCCCGGCGCTCGCAAGCCAGTTCGAGGAGGCGGGACTCCACGTCGAGATGACGACCGACGGCTTGGAACGAGGGTTGCCGGACGTTCTGGCGCTCTCCGTGTATCGCATCGTCCAGGAGGCACTCACGAATGTGCTCCGGCACTCCGGCGCGTCCAAGGCCAGGGTCTCGGTCGACGTCTCGAGTCAGGCAGTGGAGATCGAGATCGCGGACAACGGTACGCGTCACGACGAACACCAAACCCCGGGCCACGGCCTCGTCGGCATGAGAGAGCGAACGGCACTGTTCGGTGGCACATTCGAGGCGGGGCCACAGGCCGCCGGCGGCTACCGGGTACGCGCTGTGTGCCTTCTCGACCCCGCCACATGACCGAGGAGACCATCCGGATCGTTCTTGCCGACGATCAGGATCTCGTGCGTGAGGGTGTCCGGATGATGCTCGAGGCGGAGGCAGATTTCAGGGTCATCGGTGAAGCCCGATCTGGGATCGCGGCAGTGCAACGCGTGGAGGAGCTCGACCCCGACGTCGTCCTGATGGACATCCGGATGCCCGTCATGGACGGGATCGAGGCGACCACCCGGATTGCCTCGACCGGGGCCCGCGCCCGCGTGCTCATCCTGACCACCTTCGATCTCGACGAGTACGTGTTCCTCGCGCTGCGAGCAGGCGCAAGCGGGTTCCTGCTGAAGGATGCGACCCGCGACCAGCTCACTCGGGGGGTACGGTCCGTGGCCCGCGGGGACGCGTTGCTGGACCCGGGCATCACTCGAAGACTCATCGAGGAGTACTGCCGTGTCCCGCCCGCCTCGTCCGCAGCAGAGCACGCTCGGCTGACGCTTTCCGAGCGGGAGCTCGAGGTTCTCCTCCACGTTGCACAGGCGAAGTCCAACGCGGAAATTGCCGCTGACCTCTTCGTCAGCGAAGCCACCGTGAAGTCATACGTGGCCCGCCTCCTCAGCAAACTCGGGCTTCGCGACCGAGTCCAGATCGTCGTATACGCCTACGAACAGGGCCTGGTCGCCCCCGGCGCGAGAGACGATCACCTGGGCAAATAGGCTCCAGGAAGGTCGCTCCTGGATACCAAGCTCGCGGCGACCCGGATGGCCGTCGAGGCGGCCATGGCGATGATCGACGTCGTCCGCGCCGACGAGCTCTCCCGCCTGCGCGTGTGCGACTACCCGACCTGCAGCAGCGTCGTCCTCGATCTGTCGAAGAACCGCTCCAAGCGGTACTGCGACGCGGGCTGCGGCAACCGCGCGGCCGTGGCGGCGTACCGCGCGCGCAAGCACCAGGGCGGCGAGGCCTCCTGACCAGGCCATGGCACCGATGGCGCGAGACATCACAGAGTGGAGGTGGCGGGCCGGTATCAGAACCCTCCAGCCGCTCTTCAGAGTTTGCTAGCCAAACTGCCCAACTGGGAGCGAATCGATCGCCCGTACCCGAAAGAGTGTTCTCCGCACAAGGTCTCCGATCGGCTGGGGGACGATCTCCAGGAGCTGATCGCGGCCTACCAGGCCGGCGCGAGTACGAGAGTCCTTGCCCTGAACTATGGCATCGGCAAGACCTCGGTCCTCAGATTGTTGCGGCGAACCGGCGTACCGCTCCGACCACGAGGCGGCTACCGATCCTGATCGGCAGTCTCGGCAGCCATCCGCTTTCGGGTGCCGCGTAGCAGCGCCTCGCCAACAGCTCGCAGTTCCGGGCCTCGCATTCAGCACCTAGCCAGCCCGATCATCCCGACGTCGGACCTGGTCGACGTCGATGTAACCGTCCGCGCTGGGCTCGCGTTCGCCCGCCGTCGTCGAGGACCTCTTGACGGTGCCGCGCGCGCCGGCGACCGCCTCACGCAACGCGGGCGCTACTTCATCACCGAATAGGGCGATCGGGTGAGCGTCGTCGGCGACGAGGACGAACGTCGCGATACCGTGATCGACTGCCAGAGGCAGGAGCGCGTCCACCCATTGGGCGGGCGAGCCTTGGGTGTACCCGCGGCCGAAACGGTCGAAGGTCCCGTGGAAGTCGAAGATTCGGCGGATTGCCCGCGGATCCCGGCCGGCCATCGTCGCTGCATCGTCGATGGCGCGGTTGCCGGCGGCGAGCTCACGCGAGACGTCGGTCATCCACGCGCCTCCCGAGATCCACCCGTCGGCGCTGCGCCCGACCAGCTGCCGCGCACGAGGCCCGCCGGCCGGTACCCAGATCGCGATGTCGTGGGCGGGCTTAGGCCCACGCTCGCCGGCGACCTGGTAGTGCTTGCCCGCGAAATGCATAGGCCCCGACGAACTCACAGCCCACGTCTGCCGAATGATGTCGATCGCCTCGCTCAACGCGTCGATCTGTCCGCCCCGCGTCGCCGGCACGTCGCCACCGATCGCCGCGGCTGCGTCGAGAGTAAACGTGTCGCCCGGGCCGAGGCCGAGCTCGAAGCGGCCGCTGGAGAGCAGGTCGAGGCTCGCGGCGGCACGCGCGAGCAGCCCCGGAGGCCGCAGCGGAAGGTTGAGCACGTATCCGGAGAGGCGAATGCGTTCGGTTCGCGCGGCGACGTAGGAGAGCAGGGTCCACGTGTCAAGCAGTCCGGGGTTGTACGGGTGGTCCATGAATGTGATCAGGTCCAGTCCCGCGCGCTCGGTCTGGCGTGCGAGTTCGACAGCATGCTGTGGACGGGCGCTCTGTGGGGCAACGAAGGTGCCGAACGCCAGATCATGTCCGTAGTCAGGCATGCGCACTCCTGGAATGACACCGGATCGGGACAGCGGCAATCACGGGCGTGCGGGCCAGGCGAAGTCTTCGACGGTCTTTCGCGCCCACTCTCGGTTGCGCCATGTCGGATTCAGATCGACAAGTTCGGCAGTGACGCGGTCGATGATCTTGGCTTCGCTGAGCTCGCCGGCCGCGTGGAGCTCGCTGACCCTCCGCCGGGCGAGCTCGAAATACGCGAGCGTGTCCGCGATCCGCTCCGGGCCGCCGACATGGCCATGGCCAGGAACGACATGATGCGCTCCGAGGCTCTGCAGCCGCTCTAGTCGGTCAATCCAGGGCCTTGCGTGCGACTCGTCGTCGCCGAGCACGCTGAACAATCCTTCTTCGACGAGGTCACCCGTGAAGAGCACCGGCTCCTCGCCGACAACCAGCAACACCTGATCGCCGCGAGAGTGTGCGCCACCGACCTCATGGAACTCGACGAGCTTGTCGCCTCCGAGGTCGAGTTGCAGATAGCCGGTATACATGACGTGCGGACGAACGAACGCGATGCCTTCGAACATGTCGGCGAGCATCGGCATGAGGCCCCGGAACACGCCGAGGAGCACCGGTCCCTTTTCTTGCACCTCGTGCCATTGCGTCAGGTTGCACAGAATCGTCACGTCGTCGTGCACCGCGTTGGCTCCGAAGCCGTGTTCCGGGTGAGCGTGTGTATGCGTGACGAAGACCGGGCGATCCTCACCCAATCGGCGGGCGAGCCCCGCCACCGCACGCGCATTGCTCGTCCCAAGACCAGTGTCGATGACCAGGGTGCGGCGCTCCCCCACGACGATGCCGACGTTCGGCACCAGGGGCGTGTGGTCACGGTCAGGGATGATCCAGACCCCGTCTGAGAGCTCCTCGACGTCGTCGGTGTCGATAACCGGCCGGCCGAAGGGGGCTCGCTCGTCGGTCACTGATCTGAACTTCCGGTGGGCGGCAGATGGGTCGCAGCCGCTGCGCGATGCGCGGCCTTCCGCGCCTCGTCCATCGTGAGCAGAGCAGTCGTCTGCATGCGCGTGACTTCGCCGGTGGCGCGAATCGCCATCGCGATTGCGGCTGCGGCCGCTGGATCTGGGGCCTCGAATACGACGGCGCCGTCGAACTCGCCGAAGCAGTACCAGTATCCGAGCATCGTGGCGCCGACTGACGCGACCATCGCCGCGGCCTGCGCGGCGTGGTCGACGTCAGGCTCGTGCACCAGGTTGGCCACCGAACTCGGCGTGTAGCTGAACTGCACGAGAAAGTGCGGCATCGTCGGCTCGTTACGCCGGCACTGCGTGCTCGGACTGGACGCTAGCCATGATGCCCGGCGACGCCTCGGCGATGAGCTCGAAGTAAGCATTCGCGGTGTCACCGCGCGACCAGTCCATTTGAAGCTCCGTCGCCAGCGAGAGCCAGCTCAACGGGATCACCCCGGCCTGGACCATCCGCTGTACCGCTAGATCGTGGGTCTCACGGCTTTCCCCCGCGGTCGCATCGGCAACGAGACCAACGGTGTACCCCGCGCGCAGGGCACCGAACGCGGTCTCGATCACGCAACCGTCAGTGGATATTCCGCCGATGACGAGCCGGGGGCGCCCGGCGGCCTCGACTGCCTTCGCCACCTCGGCGTTGTCGAGGGCGTTGTATTCTCCGCCGCGATAGATGATCGGATGGTCACCCAGCGCCTCGAGCAGCTGCGGGTAGGGCTTCTGACCTCCACCGAGGTTGACGACGAAGCCGGTCTTGAAGCTCAGTGCTGTCTTCGCCAGAGCGACCGTTGCGGTCAGGTGATCGCTAACTGCATGCGATCGGAACGAGTTCAGGAATCCGATCGAGTAGTCCACCATAAGGATCGTCGTGTTGTCCGGGGTGAACGGCTCCAGCGTTGGTTCGGGCATTGTTCCTCCTCATTGCGACGGACGCCAGAGGTCGGTCCCCTGGGCGCATGGCTAGTGGAGCGGTGCGAGGTGACCCATCTCGCCGCTGCGGAAGCGGGTCACCGCCGCTGCGACTTGTTCGCGACTGTTCATGATGAAAGGGCCGTCGGCGACGACGGGCTCGGACACTTCCCGGCAAGAAAGGAGGAGCAGCTGCGTCGCCGGGCTCGTCGCGTTCAGGGTCAGAGCGCCCGCACCACCGCGCACGGCAACTGCTTGCTGTGACCCGAGATCGACGTACTGTCCCTCGCGCAACCGGGCCGTAGCCGAACCCTGAAGCACGTAGATCGCCGTGACGTTCTCGGGCAGCAGGTCGATACTGACCTCGCTCGACAGATGAATGTCCAGGAAGGTGAACGGTTCGATCGGAACCAGCGGCGACGGGACGCCCTGGAACGCGCCGACGACCACCCGGACTCGAGTGCCCTCCTCGCCCAGCCATTCCGGCACCTCGTCGCCGCGCAGGGACAGGACGCGCGGGTCGCCCGTCTTGTGGCTCGCAGACAGGTTCACGAACAGCTGCAACCCGTGCAGCTGAACGCCCTGGTCAGCGGGCACCTCCTCGTGGACGACGCCGCGCCCGGCCTCGCTCCAGACGATGCCGCCCGGCCCGATCGTCAGGTCGACGCCTGTGGACGCCCGGCTCCGGACCGCACCGCGCGAATCCTCGAACACGTAGGTCACTGCAGCGAACCCCGCATGCGGGTGCGGAGAGAACGGAAGTCCGCTCACCCTGAAGTCGTCGATGACCGCGATCGAGCTCGAGATGCCCAGCGCGTCCATGTCGACGAACTGGAGATCGTCGAAGCCAGGGATGTGCCGAGGGGTCGTCTCAACCACGCGGGAGAATGAGCTCATCACTTGGCGACCTCCGCAGCAGAACGCCGCGCGGTCAGCGCCGTCCTCCAGGCACTGGCCTGATCGAGGAGCAGGTCGGGAACCGGACGGTTGTCGTCACCCGGCTCGACGATGCGGAAGTCCTCGAACTCGCTCATCAGCGACAGCGCTGCCTGCTGGCGGACGTCCGCTGCGTGAAGTTCTCCTGCGATCAGTCGACGGTGCGCAGCCGCCCGAGCGCCGCCCGGCCGCGCGCGGTCCAGAATGATGCCGATCTTGGTCATCGCCTGCTCCACTCGCTTTTGTTGATACATCCGCAAACTATCGAGCGAACGCGGACATGTCAACAAACTGCTAAGGTCGATGCGTGGATGCGAAGCGGCTGGACGACCGCGAAGCTCGGGCGTGGCGGGGGTTTCATCGTCTTCGTACCGAATTGACCGCCCACCTGGCCCGCCAGCTGGCCCGCGACAGCGGGCTCACCGAGGCCGACTACGCGGTACTGGTACAGGTGTCAGAAGCCCCTGGACGCCGGCTGCGATCCCGCGACCTCGGTCGAGCACTGCGGTGGGATCGCAGCCGGCTGTCTCACCAGGTCGGCCGAATGGAACGACGTGGAACGCTGCGACGTGAGTCCTGTCCGAGTGATGCTCGAGGGTTTGACGTCGTTCTCACCGATGCTGGGCTGGAGGCAATTGAGGCAGCCGCTCCCATCCACCTGGCAGCCGTGCGGCACTGCTTCGTCGACATCCTGAGCCCAGAGCAACTCGACACGTTGACCGAGATCGCCAACGCAGTCACAGCGCATCTCGAAGCAGAACACGTCGACGCAACAGACACTGACGAACCAACAGCCAGCGCTGAACCCGACTGATCAGTTTCGGACGCTCATCAGCATCATCGGGCACAACTGGGTCTGGGCGGATTCACGTTGGGCGGCGATCAAGGTGCCGCCCCAGTGGAGGTGGCGGGAATCGAACCCGCGTCCTTCGGCAGTGAACCAGGGCTTCTCCGGGTGCAGCCAGCGAGTGGTCTACTCGGCCCCGACAGTCATGCTGGCGAGCTGTCGCCGGGTCCAGTCGCTGTTTGGTGTTCCTCACGTCCCCGCGACCGAGGCGAGAGGTGAGCTTCCTAGCGATGCCAGATCCCGGGCCGGAAGCACTCCCGGGCTGACACAGTCACTCAGGCTTAGGCAGCGAGAGCGAACTGGGTGCGGTTTGAGTTCGCACTTGTGTTTAGTACGACGCGTGGTTTACGAGGTCAGTGTCGTCATCCTCGACCCGCTTCCCCTGGCTCGACGTCCGAAGTCGAAGCCAATCACCCCCTGTGCAGTTGTACCTCCAGAGTATGTCAGCGCGGCACGCCCGTCTCCACCGGATATCCCGACCGGCGCCAGTCGTGCATCCCCCCGGCCACGTTGATCGCGCTGATGCCCTGGGTCGCCAGGAAGTCGGCCACGACCGCACTGCGGGCGCCGACCTCACAGATGACGTACAGCGGCTGGCCGCCCCGCAGGTCCTCCACGCGGCCGCGGACGGTGCGCATCGGGACCAGCTCGGAGCCGGCCACGTGCCCGAGGACGTACTCCTCCTCCTCACGCACGTCGACCAGACGCGCGCCCTCGGCGAGGGCGACCTGCAACTCGGTGATGTTGGCCTCCACGCACATCAGCCTGCCACGCCTCCACTGCTCGAGCTGGCCATGAGCGAGGAGGTGTCGACGGCCTGGAAGGCCGACGCCGGGATCTTCTTGAGCTGGTCGAGCAGCGCCGAGGGCCAGTGGGTGTCCTGGGTGCCCTGGAAGTACCACGGGGAGCCGTTGTCGGCGAGCACCAGACCGTACTTCTTCATCGCCTTGAGGATCTCCTGCGCCTGAGCGGAGTAGCCGGAGATCGGGTACGACGCCTTGAGGCGGAAGCGCGCGCCCATCGGCGGGTAGGCCCAGCTCGACGTCGACCCCGCCTCGTGGCGCGCCGGCCACAGGTAGTGGGTGGACGTGATGTCGGTCGTGAACCGGATGGCGTGGTCGATGCGGTTGTACTTGACCTCGTCCCAGCGCAGCAGCCCCGGCATGATCGGCAGCCCGGCCGCGTCGGCAGAGGTCCAGCCGGCGGGGCGCAGCTTGTTCGACGTCAGGGACCACACGGCGCCGGAGCCGGCGTGCCAGACCCCGCTCGACGACTTCTTCGCGTTCCAGAGCTCGTAGAGCTTGCACGTGCTCTTGTCCACGATGATCGCGTGCCGGTCGCCGGTGGCGTTGGCCCCGCCCTCGATCTTGGTGTCGGACCCAAGCGGGTACTTCACGTGGTCGCTCTCGTCGGAGTAGCCGAAGACCACGGACACCTTGGCGTGGGTGCCGGACACGTAGGTGATCGGGATGCCGTACGGCACGGGCTGGGCGCCGTACGACGGCCCGAAGTCGGGGTGCAGCTTGCTGCTCGGCGACATGTGGGACAGCCAGGTCGCGGAGCGGGGGTCCACCGGCAGCTTCGAGATGTCCGCGTGCCAGTAGTTGCTCGCCGGGAAGGCCGTGCACGTCGTCCCCGGCAGGTGGTGGGCGACGGGTGTGCTCGCCACGACCGCGGCGGCGGCCTTCTCCGCGGGGGCCGCCTGGGCCGCGCCGCTGACCAGGACGAGTGGTACGCCCGCCGCGAGTGCGGCAGCGACGGCGAGCGGCGTACGGCGCGAGCGAAGGCTCCTCATGGCGCTGCTATCGGCGCCAGGTGCTGGCCGGGTTAGACGCCTGACGAGTGATGACTCACCAGGAGCCCCCGCCCCCGCCGCCGAAGCCGCCGCCGGAGAAGGTGGCCCCGCCGGTCCCGGCGGACACCGGCGCCTCGGCCATGGCCGCCCCAGTCGTGGCCGCGAAGGAGGACAGCGAGTCCGTCAGCGACCCGAGGTCCCAGCCGGGCGGGCCGACGTACCAGGCCAGCGCCGGCGAGACCGGGACGCCGCCCGCGCCCACGGCCCCCGCCGCGCCGATCGAGGCGAACGCCTTCGCCCAGCGGTCCGCCTCGTGGAAGACGATCGCGTAGGGCAGGTAGCGGGAGAAGATGTCCTCCCGCTCCTCGAAGCGCAGCTGCTCGGCCTCCGCGGTCGCGATGTACTGCCGGAACCCGAGGGTCTTGGTCAGCGCGGCGCGCCCCTTGGCGGTCCGCGCCGGCATCCGGTGGGCGACCGCGAGCAGGCCGAGCCCCGCGACGACGAGCCCCAGCCCGATGAGCCCCGCGTGGGTGTAGCGGGCGAGCAGGTACGTCGCCCCGACGGCCAGGGCCACCGCGAACAGGCCGATCCCCGTCCACGTCGTGCGCACCGACTGCGGCGAGGAGCGGAAGAAGCCCTGGCGCACGGCGTCGACGTACATCTCGGACTTCACCTCCTCGAGCTGCTTCGAGAACGTCCGCTTCAGCTCCGAGACCTGGACCGAGGAGCGCCCGGCGAACAGCTTGGCCAGCAGCACCTGTTCGTAGGGCAGGAGCTTGCTGTAGTCCGTGGACAGCTGGACCAGGGTCCAGTCGCGCGAGGCGAACCAGTGCGCGCGCTCCTGCTCCTCGATGCGCAGGTAGCCGCGCACCGCGAGGTCGACGATCGTCGCGGAGACGTCGAGCGGGTCGACCCGCTCGTCGAGCAGCGTCCCGACCTGGCCAGGCCGCAGCCCGTCGGGTGGCTGGAACTCCACGGCGACCGGGGTCCGGTCGAACAGCGGCTCGGTCTCCTCGGGGCCGCTGCCGCCGACCGGGGTGAGGCCGGGCACCTGGCCGACGTAGCGCTTGTCCCTGCCCTTGCGCCCGACGAGGACCCCGACTCCGAACAGCCCGGCCAGGGCAACCAGGCCCGCGCCACCGACCGTGGGAGCGGACACCGAGAAGGCCCGCGAGACCGCCCACTTCTCCTTGAGGATCGGCTGGGCGGCGTCGGCTGCCACCGCGTCGGACGGCGCCGCGACCGACACGGTCACGCCCTCGTCCGCGCCAAGGTCGCGCTGGCTCACGTGGGCGACTCCACCCCGCACGACCGCCGTGGTGCACGGCAGCGCCGCGCCCTGCGGGCCCTGGAAGCACACGACGCTGGTGACCTTGGCGGGGAAGCTGACGCTCACCGTGGCCAGCCCCACGGGTGCCTGCCACTGCGTGCCGAGGGCGTTCCAGTCGAGCTGGACATGGTCGGAGAAGCGGTTCAGCGCGCCGCGGACGTCGTAGCCGAGCACGTACGTGTGCTGACCGGTGATCGTCTTGTTCGGGTCCCCGATGCGGATCACGAGGTAGCGCCCGGAGTGGCTGGTCTTGACCTGGTCCGGGGCGTCGCTGGTCACGTGGATGTTCGAGATCTCCAGGACCCGCTCGTACGCCGGCTTCGGCGGGTAGTCGTAGACCACGGGGATGGTGCGGTAGATCCCGTGGTGCGGGGTGTCGCCGAAGTCGTAGACGATGCGCTCCCGCACATGGGTCACGCCGTCGCGGGCGACGGTGACCGTGACGGCGTACGACCGCGTCACCTCCCCGGTCTGCGCCCACGCCCGCGACCCACCGAACGCCCCGCCGACCAGCGCCGGCGCGAGCACCAGTGCCAGCGCCATCCCAAGCCCGAGCACCACGAACGCGAGCGAGGCACCCCGTTTCATGGGTGCTCAGTCCTCCTGGCCGCGGGCGCGGCGGGCCACCGCCCGCTGGGTCTCGCGTGTCGCCTGCCGCTCGGCGAGCGCATGGCGCTTGTCGTAGGTCTTCTTGCCCCGCGCCACCGCGAGCTCGACCTTGGCGTAGCCGTCCTTGAAGTACAGCGAGAGCGGTACGAGCGTGAGGCCGGTCTCCTTCGTCCGGCCGACCAGCTTGTGGATCTCACCCTTGCGCAGCAGCAGCTTGCGCACCCGTCGCGGGGCGTGGTTGTTCCAGGTCCCCTCGGTGTACTCCGGGATGTGCACGTTGTGCAGCCACACCTCGCCGTCCCTGACCGTGGCGTAGCCGTCGACGAGCGAGGCACGCCCGGCCCGCAGCGACTTCACTTCGGTGCCGGTGAGCACGAGCCCGGCCTCGTAGGTGTCCTCGATGTGGTAGTCGTGGCGCGCCTTCTTGTTCTGGGCCACCAGCTTGCGGCCCTCCTCACGCGGCATGGCTCAGCCCCGCCCCGCCGGGCCGACCGCGGCGACCAGCCCGCTCAGCACCTCGAGCGCCCGCGCCTCGGCCACCCGCGGTGAGGCGGTCGGGTCGACCGAGATGTCCGGCTCGATGCCGACCCCGTCGATGGTCCGGCCGGCGGGCGTGACGTAGGTCCCCACGGTGATCTCGATCGCCGAGCCGTCGGCCAGCCGCGAGGGCTCCTGGACCGACCCCTTCCCGTACGTCCGCGAGCCGACGACCACCGCGCGCCCGCGGTCCTGCAGGGCGGCGGTGACGATCTCCGCCGCGCTCGCCGTGCCTCCGTCGACCAGGACGACCAGCGGAGTCCTCGTGTCTCCGCCCGGGCTCGCGTCCAGCGTGGTGCGCCCCTGGTCCCTGCGGTCCAGGGACACCACCGGTCCACCGTTGAGGAAGGCGCCGGCGACCTCGACCGCCTCGTCGACGAGTCCGCCCGGGTCGTCGCGCAGGTCGAGGATCACCCCGGAGAGGCGGTGGCCCCGCTCGGCCGCGAGCGCCGCACGGACCTGGCGCCCCACACCGGAGGTGAAGGAGCCGATCCCGATCCGCAGCACCCCGCCGGACAGGCGCTCGACGGTCACCGAGTCGCTGCTGACGTCGGTGCGCACCAGGGTCAGGCTGCGCTCGTCACCCGCCGGTGAACGCACGATCACGCTCACCGGGGTCCCGCTCTTGCCGCGAAGCGCCGACGCGGCGGCGGCGACCCCGTGGCCGGTGACCGCCTGGCTGCCGACGAGCAGCAGCTGATCCCCCGCCGTGACCCCCGCGGTCGCCGCCGGGGAGCCCGGCTGGACGCTGGCCACGGTGATCTCCCCGTCGATGGCCTGGCGCAGCCAGAGACCGACGCCGGTGTAGCGACCTTCGAGGGCCGAGCTGAACGCGGCGTAGTCCTGCGCGGGATAGTAGGCGGACCACCGGTCGTCGAGGACCGAGAGCATGCCCTCGACCGCGGCCTTCTCCAGGGCCGCCTTGCTCACCGGGTGCTCGGCGTCCGCCTCGATCTTGGCCGCCGCCTGGTCGAGGACGCCGGGGCTGGCGGCCGCGTCGGAGCCCTTGGCGGAGCCGTCCTGGTCGGCCGTGGACGTCACCAGGCCACCGGCCGCGAAGGCGACCACGGCGACCAGGGTGTACGACAGCGCCCGCCGCAGCGGGGGCCTGAGGACGGCCATGACCGACCATCCTACGAGCGCCGGCGGGGCCGGACCGCGGCCTCAGACGCGCAGGTATCGCTGCAGGGAGACGAACGAGGCCACCGCGGCGAGCACGACACCCAGGACGAGGGTGAAGATCATGACCCCGCCGGCGGTGCCCCAGCCGATCCAGTCGCTGATCCGTACGTTCTCCGGCAGGCGATCTCGGAAGAAGACCTTCTCCACCATCGCGAAGACGCCGGCTGCGAGCAGGCCGCCGATGAGCGTCGACACCACGGCCTCGAGCACGAAGGGCAGCTGGATCGAGAGGTTGCTCGCGCCCACCAGCCGCTTGATGCCGGTCTCCCTGCGCCGGTTGAACGCCGACAGCTGGATCGTGTTGACGATGAGCAGCGTCGCGACCCCGAGCATGACGAACGCGACCGTGAGCGCGCCGATCTGCATCCAGCGCAGCACGTTGAAGAACGCGCGCAGCTTGTCGCGCTCGTCCTCGACGTAGTCGACGCCGGGCCGCCCGCTGATCGCGCTCGACACCACGTCGAACTTCTTCGGGTCGGTGAGCTTGACCTCGTAGGTCTCCGGCAGCAGGTCGGGGGTGATGCTGGCCAGGATCGGCTGCCCCTTGAACAGCACCTGCGCGCGCTGGTACGCCTGCTGCTGGGAGACGTAGGTCACCCGCTCGACGTCCGGCAGGGCGCGCAGGTCGGCTGCGATGCTGTCGCGCTGGTCCTGGGTGACCGGGCCCGCGGCGCAGCTGGGCGAGGTGGAGTCCTCGCCGCACAGGGCGACGGTGACCTCGATGTTGCCGTACCAGAAGGCCTTGGTGAGCCGGGCCTGCTGGCGTACCGCCAGGCCCATCATGACCAGCAGCAACGAGACCATGACCGTGATGATCAGAGCCACGGTCATGAGCAGGTTGCGGCGCAGGCCGGAGGAGACCTCGCTCGTGACCACGTGCGCTTGCATCGATCCCTCAGCTCCTCAGGCGCGTCTCAGCGGGAGTAGCCGTAGACGCCGCGGGACTGGTCGCGGACGACGTGGCCGCCCTCGAGCTCGATCACTCGCTTGCGCATCTGGTCGACGATGACCGCGTCGTGGGTGGCCATGACCACGGTGGTCCCGGTGCGGTTGATCCGGTCCAGCAGCTTCATGATCCCAACGGAGGTCGACGGGTCGAGGTTCCCGGTCGGCTCGTCCGCGATGAGCAGGAGAGGCCGGTTGACGAAGGCCCGGGCGATGGCCACGCGCTGCTGCTCGCCGCCGGAGAGCTCGTTCGGCAGCCGGTGCTCCTTGCCGCCGAGGCCCACCAACTCGAGCACCTCGGGGACGACGCGGTTGACCGTGTGCCGCGGCTTGCCGATGACCTCGAGCGCGAACGCGACGTTCTCGAAGACCGTCTTGTTGGGCAGCAGGCGGAAGTCCTGGAAGACGGTGCCGATCTGGCGGCGCAGGTGCGGGACCTTCCAGGACGAGAGCTTCGAGAGGTCCTTGCCGAGCACGTACACCTGGCCCGAGGTCGGACGGTCCTCCTTCAGCACCAGGCGCAGGAACGTCGACTTCCCGGAGCCGCTCGCCCCCACGAGGAAGACGAACTCACCCTTCTCCACCTCCAGCGAGACGTGCTCGAGCGCGGCACGACGCTGGGACGGATAGAGCTTGGTGACGTCGTTGAACTGGATCACGGTGGGGTATCGGCCGGGCTCGGGGTCAGGGCAAGCGAAGGGGGCCGGCCGACGGCCTACTGTACGTCGCTTCGCGGGCCTGCCCGGTGACCGGCGTGTCGCGTGGGCGCCCGCGCCGCGTCATGCTTGACCCGGTGAGAGACGTCGACGTCGAGGTGCTGGAGTTCGCCGGTGAGCAGCCGCCGCCGGGCGAAGGATCCTCGGTGCGACGCCACGCGCGCCTCGCCGCGGCCCTCGCGGTCGTCCTGCTGATCGGCGTCGCCCTCGGCGGGCTCGCCGCACGGGGCAGCGAGCAGCAGTCGCGCCGGGCGGCCGCGGCCCGCGAGCTCTCGCTCACCGCGATCGTCGTGCCGGGCGGTAGTGACGCCCACCCTGAGGAGGCGACGGCGGTCGGAACCGTGGACCTCGTCGTCGTCAACGCCGGGCCGTTGGCCCTGCCGCGGGTGGACGTCGGGTGGGACGACGTCCACCAGGCCTTCCTGCCCGCCGGCTCCGCTCCGGTCACCCTGCGAGACCTCTCCCCCGGGGAAGCGGGCCGGGTGGAGCTGAGCCTGGTCCAGCCGTGTTCGACCCCAACGCCGGCCGGTGCCGGGCAGGTCCCGCGGCTGGACGTGCTTGCCCGGACCCCGGACGGCCACCAGCGCCGGGCCGTGCTGGACCCGCTGGGGCTGGATGCCGTCTGGGCCGAGCTGGCGGCGGCCTGCCCGGTCGACGACCCGACGACGACGACGTCCGTTGGCCTGGTGGGCAGCTCCCCCCTGGGACCGCGAGGGGCCCGGCTGCGCCTGGAGTTCAGCAACCCGGCCTCGGTCGACGTCCTCATCCGTGACGTCCGCGTCTCGCGCGGCACGGCGGTCTCGACCGGGCAGCGGCCCGCGACGCTCCAGGTGTTCCCCCACTTCCAGGCCGATGCGACCGTGGACCTGCGCATCGGCGACTGCCGGGGGGCGCTCGTGGCCGACGATCCCGTGCAGGTCCGCTACACGGTGGCGAGCGCGGACTCCCCGAACCAGCGCCACGAGGTGACCCAGGTCGTGCCCGACGTCTCCTTCGCGGTCGGCCAGCTCGTCTACCGCGCGTGCAGCGGGCGCTGAACCCGCGCCGCACGAATTCCGTAGCCAGAGCCGGCGCAGGCGGCGAGGAGGGCAGGTGAGGCGGCGGTGAGGGACGGGGACGCGGCCGGTCTGGACGTCCTCGAGGGCGGCGGTCGCGGGCCGACCGGGCCGGGCCCGACGCTGAGTCGTCGCGTCGTCGCCGGGCTCGCCCTGGCGCTGCTGGCCGGCGGCGCGATCCTGGGGGCGGCGGTGGCCAAGGCGACGGACCACCCGGCGCGGCGTCCTGGCGCTCCGACGCGGGTGGACGCCTTCGTCGTCCTTCCCGCGGGAGGCGACGTGACCTGGTCGCCCGCGGCCGGAGGCGTGGTCAGCGAGGTCGAGCTCGCGATGGTCGACGAGGGCGCGGCCCCGCTTGGGCAGGCAGCGGTGTCCTGGCGCGCCGTCGAGGAACGGGAGGTGGGCATGCCCACCGAGGTCCAGGCGCTGGGGACCCTGGCCGCGGACACACCGACCGCGGCGAGCCTGCGGCTGTTCCGCCCCTGCGCCGCGTCGGCGGCCTCCGCGCCGCCCCCGGTCCTGCTGGTCACCTGGACGAGCGCTGGCAAGGACCGGCAGGCGCTCGTCTCGCCGTACGGCCTGGATCGGCTCTGGGACGCCCTCGAGGCGCAGTGCCCGGCGACGGGCGGCGGGGTCAACCCACTCTCCGTGACGGTCGCCCGGGCTGACCCGCTCGGCGCGGACGGCGCGCGGCTGCACCTGCGCCTCGCCGATCTGGGCGGAGTGGCGCTGCGGGTCAGCCGGATCGGCGTCAGCGGCGGGTTCGTCGCGGTCACGCGGACCCCTGGCCCGGTGACGGTCGGCGCGCACACCGCCCTGGGCGTCACCGTCGACGTGCGGCTGAGCGACTGCCGTAGCGCGATCGAGCGGGCGTACGACGCCGCGTTGACCTACACCGTGTCCTCCCCCGGCGCCGGGTCGGTGACGCCGACGCTCGCCTCGGCCGGGCTCTCGCGCGCGCTGGGCGCGCTGACGTACCGCGCCTGCGGGCGCTGAGTCAGCTCGCCTGCTCGCGCTGCTTGCGCCAGCGGATCCCGGCCTCGATGAAGTCGTCGATCTCGCCGTCGAGGACAGCGGCGGTGTTGCCGGTCTCGTGGTTGGTCCGCAGGTCCTTGACCATCTGGTACGGATGGAGCACGTACGAGCGCATCTGGTTGCCCCAGCTGCCGGCGTTGTCGCCCTTGAGCGCGTCGATCTTCGCCTGCTCCTCCTGGCGCTTGCGCTCGAGCAGCTTGGCCTGCAGGACGAGCATCGCGCTGGCCTTGTTCTGCAGCTGGCTGCGCTCGTTCTGGCAGGAGACGACGATGCCGGTGGGCAGGTGCGTGAGGCGTACGGCCGAGTCGGTGGTGTTGACGCCCTGGCCGCCGGGCCCGCTCGAGCGGTAGACGTCGACGCGGATCTCGTCCTCGGGGATCTCGATGTGGTCGGTCTGCTCGACGACCGGGACGACCTCGACACCGGCGAAGGAGGTCTGCCGGCGGCCCTGGTTGTCGAACGGGCTGATCCGGACCAGGCGGTGGGTGCCCTGCTCGACGCTGAGCGTGCCGTAGGCGTACGGCGCCTTGACGGCGAAGGTGGCCGACTTGATGCCGGCCTCCTCGGCGTAGGAGGTGTCGTAGACCTCGGTGGCATAGCCATGACGCTCGGCCCAGCGCAGGTACATCCGGAACAGCATCTCCGCCCAGTCCGCGGCGTCGACGCCGCCGGCCTCGGACCGGATCGTGACGAGCGCCTGGCGGGCGTCGTACTCCCCGGACAGCAGGGTGCGGACCTCCATCTCCGAGATCGCCTTGCCGAGGCTCTCGAGCTCGGCCTCCGCCTCGGCGCGGGTGGCGGCGTCGTCCTCGGACTCGGCGAGCTCGAAGAGAACGCCGAGGTCGTCGAGGCGTTGGCGCAGCTGCTCGACGCGCGCGATCTCGTTCTGGGTCGCCGACAGCTTCGACGTGACCGCCTGGGCGTTCTCCTGGTCGTCCCACAGGTCGGGGGCGGCCGCCTGCTCGTTCAGCGCCTCGAGCTCCTTGCGCAACCGGGGCAGGTCGGCCACCGCCTCGATCGACGCCATCGTCGACTCGAGGTCCTTCAGCGCTTCCTGCGGATCAACGGCCATCGTCTCGCCAGCGTATCCGCCCCGCCCCCTTTGCAATGAACGCGGCGTTCCTCCAATAGGTCCGCAAGAACGCCGCGTTCATTCGGAAGGAGACCCGGGGGCTGGGATGCTGGCGGGGTGCGCAAGCAGTACCACTTCTGGCCGGGGGCGAGCGGTAGGGCCTACGACGCGTGGGACGTCGACCGGCTGATCGAGCTCACCCGCGGCTTCCCGGTGGTCGACGCGGCACTGGACTCGATCTGGGAGCTCGATGTCGACTACTGGAGCGAGTCGGGGTCCGGCGCCACCCCGCGAGTCCTGGTCACCCACATGCGGCTGGTCGAGGAGGTCGATCCGGCGTACCCGATCATCCTCGGCCCGGACGGTCGCGTCATGGACGGGATGCACCGGGTCTGCCGAGCCCTGCTGGAAGGCCGTACGACGATCGCCGCGGTCCGCTTCGACGCCCTGCCCACCCCGGACTACCGCGACGTCCAGCCCGACGACCTGCCCTACTGACCTCGCGCCACCCCGTTGTGGGAAGCAATGAACGCGGCGTTGTGCGACTTAGAGGCGCACAACGCCGCGTTCATTGCATCCGGGGCCGGGGCCGAAGTCCCGGGCCGGGGGGCGGCTCTAGAGGGTGATCGGCAGCAGCACCTGGCTGATGCCGTGGGCGATCTGGTTGTTGCCGACGTTGATGTCGTAGTACACCAGCCACGGGTTGGGCTGCTTGGTGTCGGCGTCGATGAACTGCACGTCGTAGCGGCCGCGCGTCTTGATCGTGATGGTGCCACCCTGCGCGGTGGTCAGGACGGCGCCGTTGGCCCGACGCGCCTGCCAGGCCTGGATGGGGTTGCCGAGGACGACGTGGTAGAGCAGGACCTGCTCGACGGTGTCGATGCCGAGCCCCGCGACCGCGTTGAACGTCGCCTGCTCCGACGTCGGCCACTTCCCAGTGAGCCGGGCGACGAGGGACTCGAAGGCGTAGTCGTTGGGCAGGAACGCGGTCAGCTTGACGTTGCCGTTGGCCAGGACGCCGACGGGTGAGTTCGGCTTCGCCGCGAGCACGGCGTACACCGCGTGGGTGACGATGTCGAAATCGTTGGGGTTGTTGTCGAACTTGTCGGTCGCCGGCAGCAGCGCGGCGAGCGGGCGGTTACCGAGCGTGCTCGCCTGGGCGGGTGCCGCGGCGACGCCGATCGAGGCCGCGGCCGCAAGGACCGCGACCACGCCGGCCAGACGTCGGGACAGGCGCATGAGCCACCTCCATGGTCGGGGGGCGGGCGTGCCCCCTTCGACCTCTCTTCCGCCGCTGAGGGTCGCGCGGATGCAGGTCCGTGGGAGGATCCGCCCGGGAGGGGCACCGTGGTCGAGTGGACGGGACACGTGGTGCTCGCGACCTCCCGGCTGCTGCTGCGGACCTTCCGCGTGGACGACCTGCCCACCTACGCCGCCCTGAACGCCGATCCGGACGTGACGCGGTTCCTCGGCGGGCCGATCCCGGCCGCGGAGTCCGACGCCATCGCCGCGTGGGCCAACGAGCGCTTCGCCCAGGAGGGGATCGGCCTGCTCGCCGTCGAGCGCCGCGCGGACGGGGCGTTCCTCGGCATGTGTGGCGTGGCCCACGAGGAGTGGTACCCCGACGACGTCCAGCTCGGGTGGCGCCTGGCGCGCGAGCACTGGGGTCACGGGTACGCCACCGAGGCGGGGCGGGCCTGGCTGACGTACGCGCTGTCGCACCACCCGCGCGTCCTCGCGGTCACCGACGTCGAGAACGCGCGCAGCCGCGCCGTGGCCGAGCGGCTCGGCATGGCCCTGCTGGCCGAGGAGGACTTGCTCATCGAGGGTGACGTCGTGCCGTGCGCCACCTACGTCGCGGTGGCGCGACGGACGTGACAGCCATCACCCGACGTACGGCGCGGTCGCGTGCGCCGTGGCCTCGACGACGACCCCGTCCGGCCGGCCGACGTACGCCGCGAACGGCAGGCGGCTGCGCGCCCGCAGCGTCACCGTGACGACGCCGTCGCCGACGTGGACGTCCACCAGCTCGAGGTCGACGTACTCGTCGGCGAGGTCGGCGACGTACGCCCGCACCGCCGCCGCGGCCGCCGAGGCGTCGAGGGGCAGTACGTCGGGGCTCTTGCCCGCATAGAACGTCGCCCGGTCCAGGTTCTGCACCCCGGCCAGCGCTGCGCCATCGGCGGCCGCGACCAGGGATCGGCGGGTGAGGAAGAGCTTCGATGCGTCGGCGACCACGAGCACCAACGCGAGGACGAGCGCGGTGAACCCGACGGTGAGCAACAGGATCGACCCGTCGTCGTCGGCCATGCGCGGCGTCACCCACCGCCGCGTCACGAGGGCGCCTCCCGATAGGCGTCCACGACCTCGACGTGCCTCGCGCTCACCGCGACCGAGGCCGCCGAACGGGCGAGCGCCGGCACCCCGGGCAGCACCGCACGGACGCGGATCGAGACGACGACCCGCGACCCCGGGGTCAGGCACGGGTCGGCGGAGCAGCTGATGGCCACGGCGTCCGCGGGCAGCTCCAGCCCTTGGTCGCGGAAGGCCAGCCGCGCGGCGGCGTACGCCGCTCGCTCGCCCTCCTGCGCCGAGTCCGCGCGCACGTACGCCCGCCCGGCGTCGCGGGCCGCCTCCGCGGCGGCGTAGGCGTTGCGCTGGACCTGCGAGACCGAGAGCACGACGTAGACCAACGGGACCAGCAGCAGGACCGACAGGAAGGTGAACTCGATCGTCGCGCTCCCCCGCTCGCCCCTCATGACGTCGCCTCCGCGTAGGCGTGCCCGGTCACGACGAGGCCCCGCGGCGGGCCGAGCCAGCCCACGAGGGGGAGCCGGGTGCGCACAGTCACGGTGACGACCGGCACGCCGTCCACCTCGTCGTAGTCGGCCGAGACGTCTCCGTTGAACCGCGAGGACAGGCTCGACGCGATCAGGTCCCGGGTCCGTTCGGCGCCGTCCGCGGGGGTGCGGTCCGCGTCGGCGCCGTACCGCGCTCCCTCGCTCGCCGCGGCGATGAGGGTGTTGCGTACGTGCATCGCCAGCGCGAGCTGCGCCACGGCCAGCACGAGCACCACGAGCAGCGCCGAGACAAGCACGAAGTCGACGACGGCACTGCCGCGGTCCTGCCGGAGGTCGCGTCCCGCACGGGATGCGGGCGCCACGGCTCAGGGTCCGGTGACGCTGTCCATGGCGTTGCTGAAGATCTCGCCGAGCTTCGGCCCCGCGAGGACCCACAGGCCGGAGACCAGGCCGGCGGTCATCACGGTGATCAGCACCCAGCCGGGTACGTCGCCGCGCTCGTCGCGCCGGCCCCGCCAGGCCAGGCGCACCTTCTCAGTGAGACGGAGCAGAGTCATGGACACGGTGTGCCTCCTCATCGTGGGTCCTCACGTGCTGCCGAGCGAGAGTCCGTAGAAGCCGGGGAAGAGGGCGAACACGACGGTGAGCGGGAGGAGGAGGAACACGACGGGGACCATCATCGCGATCTCGCGGCGTCCTCCGGACTCGATCAGCCGTCGCCGTCCCGCCTCGCGAACGTCGACCGCCTGGGCGCGCAGGACGTCGGCAAGCGGGGTCCCTCGCTCCACCGCGATGACGATCCCGTCGACGAAGCGGCGCAGATCGGGTAGCGACGTACGTTCCGCCAACCGCTCCAGCGCGGCGACGAGGGGCGCACCGGCGCGGGTGTCCGACAGTGCCCGGCCGAGCTCCTCGGCCAGGGTCCCGCTGCTGCGGGCGGCCACCCGCTCCAGCGCACCGACCGCACCCTCGCCCGCCGCGACCGCGAGAGCGAGCAGCTCGGCGACGGTGGGGAACTCCAGGAGCATCCGCTGCTCACGGTCGCGCACCTCGCGGGCGAGGCGCTGGTCGCGCATGAGCACCCCGCCCGCCGCGAGCGCCGACGCCAGCACGAGCAGGGCCAACGGGTTGGCGCCGGATCGCAGGTCGAGAACCAGGCCGAGGCCGAACCCACCGAGGAGACCGCAAGCTCCCCACAGCAGCTGCTCAGTCCGGAACTCCTCGAGGCTGGTGCCGCCGCCGAGCTGGTCCAGCCGTCGCCGGACCGAAGCGCTCCCGCCCAGCCATCGGTCGAGGCGCCGCGCGCCGTCGGTGACGAACGGCGCCAGCAGGCGCTCCAGCGTCGGGAACGGCGTTCGGGCACGGCTGGCGACCAGCAGCCGCGACGGCCGCGCGAACTCACGCACGTAGGGGGCGACGCGATCCTCGAGTGTCGGCCTGCGCAGGTACGGCAGCCGGGAGGCCGCAACCGCGGCCCCCGTGCCCGCGGTGAGCCCCAGCAGCGCGCCGGTCGTCGCCAGGCTCATCGCAGGACCCGTTCCTCGGTGGGCAGCCGACCGATACGCAGCATGAGCCGGTACGCCACCACGCACACACCGGCCCCGAAGGCCAGCAGCAGCAGACCTTCCGGGCTGTCGTAGGCGCGGACCGCCTCGGGTCGCAGGGACAGCAGCCCGAGCAGGATCCACGGCGCGGCCACGGCCAGCCGGGCCGCGTTGACCGTCCAGGACTGGCGGGCTTCCAGCTCGGAGCGGGTCCGGGCGTCCTCGCGCAGGAACGTCGACAGGGTCCGGAGCAGCCGCCCGAGGTCGGAACCCCCGACCTCGCGCGCGAGACGCAGGGACTCCACGACCCGGTCGCCGACGGGATCGGCCAACGATGCCTTGAGCCGGTCCAGCGACTCCCCGAAGCGACCGGTGGCCCGATAGTCCTCGGCGAAACGGCCGAAGGCGGGACGCAACGGCAGCGGACCGCGAATCCCCAGCTGCGCCAACGCCTCCGGAAGCGACAGGCCAGCCCGTACCCCGCTCGCGAGGTTGTCGACGGCATCCGGCCACGCCGAGCGCAGCTCGTCCTGACGCTGCCGGCGCCGCCAGCCGAGGACGGCGAGGGGCGCGTACGCCGCGAAGGCGGCGAAGCAGGTGCTGATCGTCGCCGAGCGGGTCACGGCCAGCGAGAGCAGCAGGGCGACCGATCCGACGGCGATGCAGGTGCCGACCAGCCGGGCCGGGCTGACGCCGTCGAGTCCGGCCTGGGCGATGCGCTCCTCCAGCCGGCGCCGTCTCGATGGCGGTCGATGCGCCGGTGGACCGGTCATCGCCGACAGGAGCAGGACGACGCCGAGCCCGAACGTCAGCCCGACCAGCGCGCCCACCGGATCAGTCCCGCCGCAACAGGTCGGTGAGGTCGAACCCGTTGCGTGCGAAGCGGTCGGGATGGGGTGGCCAGCCCTCGGCGCGGCTGAGCCGGCCCTCTCGCGTGACGAACAGGTCCTCGACCTCGACGACGTCGCCCTCGACGCGGCCTGGGACAGCGACGATCTCGCGGACGCGTCGGCGGCCGTCGTTCTCGGTGGCGATGTGCACGACGACGTCGACGCTGGTCGCCACCGTCGGGACCACGAACGCGTGCCCCACGTTCTCCCCGGCCAGTAGGGGGAGCGTGCACAGCTTCGTCACGGCCTCGCGGGCGCTGTTGGCGTGCACGCTCGCCATCCCTGGCACACCGCTGTTCAGGGCGATGAGCAGGTCGAGGCACTCCTCCTGCCGCACCTCGCCGACGACGATGCGACTCGGCCGCATGCGCAGGGCCTCCTTGACGAGACGGCGCAGCCTGATCTCGCCGGTGCCCTCGAGGCTGGGTTGGCGGGTCTGCATGGCGACCCAGTCCGCCAGGGGCGCCTTGAGCTCGAAGACCTCCTCGCACGTGATGACCCGCTCGTGGGCCGGGACCGATGCCAGCAGACAGTTGAGCAGCGTGGTCTTGCCGGCCTGGGTGCCTCCCGCGACCACCAGGTTGAGCCCCGACACCACGGCGGCGTCGAGGAACCCGGCCGCGGCAGGAGTGAGCGTCCCCAGCCGCACCAGCTCGTCGAGATGCGCGGCGCGCACCACGAACTTGCGGATGTTGACCGACCAGTGGCGCCGGGTGACGTCGGGGATGACGACGTGGATGCGGGAGCCGTCGGGGAGGGTGGCGTCGACGAAGGGCTCCGACAGGTCGATGCGGCGGTTCGTGCTGCGCAGCATCCGCTCGACCAGGTCATGTACCTGGGCGTCTCCGAGGAGGGTCGTCGTGAGCTCGCTGCGGCCCTCACGCGCCACGAAGACCCGGCCCGGCTCGTTGATCCAGATCTCCTCGACGGTGGGGTCGTCGAGGTAGGCCTGCAGAGGGCCGAAGCCGGCGACGGCGTCGAAGACCCACCGGGCTGTGCCGTCGAGGTCGGGCAGCGGGACCAGCGAACCCGTCAGGGTGCGCTCGTCGTAGTCGGCCAGCACCTCCTCGATCAGGCGCCGGACCGCAGCCGGGTCGACCGCGGGGTCCAGGCCCCGTCGGCGGACCAGCTCCCGGACCTCGTCCTCGACCTGTCCGACCGCGTCATCGCTTACGACGTCGTCGACACCTGCGTGCAGGACCGCGTCCACGCGAGCACCCCCGGGGCGTTGTGGCGACCTGTGCCGGACGCTAGAGCCCGCCGAAGGTCTCGCACCAGATGCCCCGAGCCATCTGTGCACACAACTTCGTCCCCACGTGCACCACCCACCATCGCACGCCCCTTCCGGCCCAGGAGACTCGGACGCGGCCGGTCAGATCGTGCCCAGCAGGGGCGCGAGGATGACCTTCACGATCATCGCCACCGGGTAGATGAGGGCGTACCCGAGGTTGATGCGCGGGTCGGCGTTGGAGCGCTCGCTGACGTAGGCGAGGACGGCGGGCTGGGTGTCGAAGCCGGCGACCTGGCCAGCCAGCTGCGCCCCTGTGGCACGGGCCAGCCGGGGGCCGGCCACCAGCAGTGCCACGGCGGACAGACCGGTGACGACGAATCCCACCGCGAACAGGCGGATCCCCTGGTTGCTCGCGAGCGCCTTCGACAGGGCGTGCCCCGCGTTCGACCCGGCATAGGCGAGGAACAGCAGCATGCCGAGCTGGTTGACCGCCGTGGAGGCCTGGTACGGGATCGTCCACAGCACCCGGCCGGTGCGCTGGAGCCGACCCAGGAACAGGCCCACCAGGAGCGGGCCGCCGGCCACCCCGAGCGCGAAGGTCCCGCCCCCGGGCTTGGGCACCTCGAGCAGGCCTACCAGCAGACCGAGGGTGAGGCCGAGGGCGAACCCGACCGGGTTCAGGTCCGACGCCCCTCGCTCGGAGTCGCCGAGGAGGGTGGCGACCCGCTCCATCTGCTCCCGGCGGGCGACCACGCGGACGCGGTCCCCGAGCTGGAGCACCAGGTCGTCGGTGGCGAGGAGGTCGACGTCGCCGCGACGCACCCGCGTGGCGGTCGCGCCGAAGCGGCGCGTCAGCCGCAGGTCCCCGAGGCTGCGTCCCGCCACCTGTCGGTTCGAGACGGTGATCCGGCGGAAGTCCAGCTGGGAGCGGTCGAGCACCAGCGGCACGCTCGAGGGGTGCCCGAGGTCCTGGACGACCTGGTCGACGACCCGGGCGTCGCCGACCGCGGTCAGGATGTCGCCGACGACCGGCGACGCCTCGCTGGAAGCGACGTCGACGGTGCCCGGGTGACCGGGCACGTCGCCGTGCATGACGCGGGAGAAGACGACGCGGTGCTCGTAGCGTTCCTCGAGCTCCCCGAGCGAGGGGAGGCCCTCGACGTCGACCCGCAGCGTCCGTTGCTCGAGGTGCGGGACCTCGTCCCCTGCCCCCGCCTCGCCCGCCCCGCCCTCGGCGGCGACGACGGCCTTGCCCGGTACGTGCGTGCGCAGGCTGATCGCCCCTGCGATGAGCATCCCGATCACGCCGAACAGATACGTCACGGAGTAGCCGACGGTAGGCGCCGACGACTTCAGCTGCTCGAGGCTGGCTGCGAGGGCCGGCGTGTTGGTCAGCGAGCCGGCGTACACGCCCGAGAGCAGCGGACCGCGCAGGCCGAGCAGCGACCCCACGCCGAGGGTCACCAGGGCGGCACCGACCAGCACCGCCACCGCCACCAGCACCGCTCGGCCACCGCTGCGCACGGTCGTGAAGAACGATGGCCCTGCCGCGACGCCGATCGTGTAGGCGAACAGCGCCAGGCCGAGCTGGCCGACCACGAGCGGGAGCGCCAGCCGCTCGTCGTACGCAGAGAACGCCAGGGCGACGAACAGCACCGCGGCCGGCCCCAGCGAGAAGCCCCGCCAGCGCAGGGCGCCGATGGCACTGCCGACGGCGATGAGGGTGAACAGCAGCAGCAGGGGGTTCTTCGCCGCGAGGTCAGCGTAACCGTGGAGCAGGTCGGAGACGTTCACCCGTCCATGGTTCCACCGCGCGAGTCGCCGCCGCGTCGACGACGCTGGGCGTGACCCCCCTCACATGCCCACGGCGCTAGCTCCGCCCGACTCGGCGGAGTCCGGCGAGAGGGTCAGGCTCGGCGGCCGAGCAGCGCGAGCAGCCGGTCCTGCGCGGCGTCCGACCTCGGCTTCTGCGGGGTCCCGAACATCCCGGAGCCGGTGAGCGTCTCGGCGTTCGCCTCGGCGAACGCGAGGGAGTGCGCCACGCCGTCAGGATCCATGTCGTCGTCGAGGTCAGCTCCACGGGACAGGTCCCAGCCGTGGACGACGAGGTCGCACAGGACCTGGTCGGCGTACGCGCTGGCGGGGAAGTCGCCGAAGGAGAGGTGGACGGTCTGCTCGGCGTCCACCTCCGCCCACGCGGCGAGCGCGTCATCCATCGCGTTGTCCCACGCACCGACGGGGTCGTCGCCGAGCACGTCCCCCTCGTAGCGGTCGCCGACCTGTTGGATGGTCTCGCCCCGCAGCAGGTGCGGCGCCCACAGCTGCTCGTAGACGAGGTGGTTGACCAGGTCGCGCACCGTCCACTCCTCGCAGGGGGTGTCCTCGTCCCACTGGTCGTCCTTGATCTGGTGGACCCGGTCGGAGACGGCGTACGCCGACGCGGGGATCAGCGAGATGGCGTCCATACCGCCCATCCTGGCCCACCCCGGTGACCGTGCACAGCCCCGGCGTCAGCGGTTGTCGTGGCTGCCCGAGACGAGCGTGCGGATCACCCGGAGTGCGACCGACAGGGAGGCGAGGTCGGAGGACTCGCTGCTCGCGATCTCGGCCAAGGTGGCCTGGGTCCGTCCCAACCCCTCCGCGTTGAGCGCCTCCCATGCCTCGATCCGGCGATCCGGCTCGCCGCTGGGGGCGGCCCGTTGCACGGCCCTGGTGAGCATCGCGAGCGCGGAGTACAGGTCGTAGCGAAGCGACATCCGCGCCAGGGAGGACCAGCGGTCGTCCCTCGGCAGCTGGGTGATCCGGTTGAGCATCCGGTCGACCTCGAAGCGCTCCGACAGCGCGAAGTAGAGCTCGGTGACCGACTCGGGCTCCTCCCCCGACGCGGCCGCGAGCTCGCAGATGTCCAGCAGCGAGAACGCATCCAGCAGCCCGGCCACCTCGGCCGACAGTTCGTGGGGAGCACCCGCCGCGACGAAGTCGGCCGCCCTGCGCTCGAAGCGCTCGCGTTCCACCCCGCGCAGGAACTTGGGGACCAGCGGGGCCACCCGTGCCACGGGCGCGAAGTGCGCGATCTCGGCGGTGACGTCGACCGCCGACCGGCGTTCCTGGAGCAGCCAGCGGGTGGCCCGGTCGAGCAGGCGGCGCGACTCCAGGTAGAGCGCACTCTGCGCCGAGGTCGGCACGAGGGAGTCCAGCGCCTCGATGCGGTCCCACAGCGGGCGCAGCCCGAAGACCTCGCGAACCACTGCGAAGGCTCGGGCGACTTCCACCGGCGACGCGCCGGTCTCCTCGCAGGCACGGAAGACGAAGGTGATCCCGCCCCTGTTGATCATGTCGTTGACCAACGTGTTGACGATGATCTCCCGGCGCAGCCGATGGGCGGACAGCTCGTCGGCGTAGCGCTTGACGATCAGCGGCGGGAAGTACGCGCGCAGCGCCGCCGACGACCACGGCTCGTCGGCGATGCCGCTCGCCATGAGGTCCTCGCCGAGGGTGAGCTTCGAGTAGGCGACGAGGACCGACAGCTCGGGAGACGTCAGACCCTCCAGCGCCGCGTGCCGGCGCTCGATGTCGCCGTCCGACGGCAGGAACTCCAGCGCGCGGTCCAGGTCCCCGCGGCGCTCCAGCTCGCGGATCAGTCGATGGTGCACCGTCAACAGTGCGGGTGCCTGCGAGCGGGCGTTGCCGAGGACGACGTTCTGCTCGTAGTTGTCACGCAGCACGTGGTGCGCCACGTCGTCGGTCATCTCGACGAGCAGCTCGTTGCGTGCCTGCTCGGTGAGCTCGCCGCGCCGCACGAGGCGGTCGAGGAGGATCTTGATGTTCACCTCGTGGTCGGAGGTGTCGACGCCGGCCGAGTTGTCGATCGCGTCGGTGTTGAGCCGTACGCCGTGCTGCGCCGCCTCGACGCGACCGCGCTGCGTCAGGCCGAGGTTGCCGCCCTCGCCGACGACCCTCGCGCGAAGCTCGCGGCCATCGACGCGGACCGCGTCGTTGGCCTTGTCGCCGGCGTCGGCGTGGGTCTCGCTCGAAGCCTTCACGTAGGTCCCGATCCCGCCGTTCCACAGCAGGTCGACCGGGGCCAGCAGGATCGCGTGCACGAGCTCGGCCGGCGTGAGGTGGGTGACCCCCGCGGGCAGACCCAGCGCCTCCCCCATCTCGTGCGACACGGGCACCGACTTCGCCGATCGCGGCCAGACTCCTCCGCCCGAGCTGATCAGGTTCTTGTCGTAGTCGTCCCATGACGAGCGCGGCAGCTCGAACAGGCGCCGGCGCTCGGCGAAGGACGCCGCGGCGTCGGGAGAGGGGTCGACGAAAACGTGCCGGTGGTCGAACGCCGCCACCAGGCGGATGTGCTCCGAGAGCAGCATCCCGTTGCCGAAGACGTCACCGCTCATGTCCCCGATGCCGACGACGGTGAAGTCCTCGGCCTGCGTGTCGAGACCCATCTCCCGGAAGTGGCGCTTCACCGACTCCCACGCGCCGCGGGCTGTGATGCCCATCGCCTTGTGGTCGTAGCCGGCGGATCCCCCTGACGCGAACGCGTCACCCAGCCAGAAGCCGTACTCGGCCGCTATCTGGTTGGCGATGTCGGAGAAGGTCGCCGTGCCCTTGTCCGCGGCCACGACCAGGTAGGGGTCGTCACCGTCGTGACGCACGACGTCGGGCGGCGGCACGACCTCTCCGTCCACGAGGTTGTCGGTGATGTCGAGCAGCCCGGACACGAAGGTCCGGTAGCTCGCGACGCCCTCGGCGAGCCACGCGTCCCGGTCGGTGACGGGCTCGGGCAGCTGCTTGGGGTAGAAGCCCCCCTTGGCGCCCGTCGGGACGATGACCGCGTTCTTCACCATCTGGGCCTTGACCAGCCCGAGCACCTCGGTCCGGAAGTCCTCGCGGCGGTCCGACCAGCGCAGCCCGCCTCGGGCCACCGGCCCGAAGCGCAGGTGCACGCCCTCGACGCGTGGGCTGTACACCCAGATCTCGAAGCGCGGCCGCGGCTTCGGCAGGTCGGGGATCGCGTGCGGGTCCAGCTTGAACGACAGGTACGGATGGGGCTCGCCGTCCGCGGCCGGCTGGAAGGCGTTGGTCCGTAGCGTCGCGCCGATCAGTGCGAGGAAGGAGCGAAGGATCCGGTCCTGGTCGAGGCTCTTCACGTCGTCGAGCTCGGTCTGGACACGGGTCACGACCTGCTCGGCGACCGCCTCCCGGTCGCCGGTGAACCCCGGGTCGAGGCGGACCTCGAAGAGGTGGACCAGGTCACGCGTGATCCCCAGGTTGGCGGAGAGGCACTGCTCCACGTAGGACTCGCTGAAGGTCGAGCCCGCCTGCCGCAGGTACTTCATGTACGCCCGCAGGACGGCGACCTGACGCCAGGTCAGTCCCGCCAGGGTCACGAGGGCGTTGAGCCCGTCGGACTCCACCCTGCCTTCCCACACCGCGCGGAAGGCGTCCTCGAACAGCGTCCTCAGCTCGATCGGCGCCCCGGACGGGGCCGTGGCCGGTGCACCGCCGGGTCGCATGATGGCCGAGCGCATCGGGTCGTAACGCAGCCCGAAGTCGTACAGGTGCGCCTCCTCGGCGCCAGTGCGCTCGAAGACGTACGGGCGCTCGTCGGTGACCTCGACGCCCATGCGCTGCAGAACCGGGAGCACTTCGGACAGCGACAGCGCCGCACCGAGGGTGGCCACCTTGAAGCGCCGCTCGCCCAGCGCACAGCCGGGCGGCTCGTAGAGCTCGAGGGCCATCTGGGCGCCCTCGTCGAGCTGCTCCACGCGCCGTACGTCAGCGACGGCGTCGGCCGCGCTGAAGTCCTCCTTGTAGCCCTCGGGGAAGGCATGGGACCACCGCGCCGCGAGCTCGGCCGCCTCCTCCTCGCCGAAGGCGTCGCGCAGCGCGTCGCCGTAGTCGTCGATCCACGACCGGGTGGCCGCGACCAGACGCGCCTCGAGGGCGTCGGGGTCCACCTCGGGCAGTGGCGTCCCCGAGGGCACCCGGACGACGAAGTGAAGTCGCGCGAGGACGGACTCGGTCACCCGGGCCGTGTAGTCCACGGTGGTCCCGCGGTAGGCCTCCTTGAGGATGCGCGCGATCTCCAGCCGTACCGCGGTGGTGTAGCGGTCCCGCGGCAGGTACACCATGCACGACATGAACCGCCCGTAGATGTCGCGGCGTAGGAACAGCCTGGTCTGCCGGCGTTCCTGCATGGCCAGCACGGACATGACGATCGGGTAGAGCTCCTCGTCGGAGATCTGGAAGAGCTCGTCGCGCGGGTAGCCCTCGAGCAGCTCGAGCAGGTTCTTGCCGTCGTGGCTGTCCGGGGCGAAGCCGGCCAGCTCCTGGATCTGCCAGACCTTGCGACGAAGCACGGGGACGCGAAGCACGCTCTGGGTGTACGCCGTCGACGTGTAGAGACCCAGGAACCGCTTCTCCCCGGTGACCTGCCCGTCGGCGTCGAACACCTTCACCCCGACATAGTCGAGATAGGACGGGCGGTGGATGGTCGAGCGGGTGTTGGCCTGGGTGAGCACGAGGACATGCGGCTCTCGCGCGCGGGCCCGCTGCTCGGGCGGGAGGACGCCGAAGGAGGCGGACACGTGCTGGTCCGCGCGCAGGATCCCGAGCCCGCTGCCCGGGACGGCCACCAGAACGTCCTCGCCGTCGGTGCGGCGCAGCTCGTACTCCCGGTAGCCGAGGAAGGTGAAGTGGTTGTCCGCGAGCCAGCGCAGCAGCTCCCAGCCCTCCGACACCTCCTCGTCCGAGACACCGGCCGGCGGATCGGTCGCCAGCCCGTCGGCGATCGTCAGCGCCGCCCGGCGCATCTTCGGCCAGTCCTCCACCGCCTCGCGGACGTCGCCGAGCACCCGCACCAGCCGCGCCTCGAGCGCCTGGGCGTCGGACCCCGACAGCCGGTCGATCTCCACGTGCATCCAGGACTCGTGCACGACCGGCTCGCCCTCGCCGGCCTCCGCCTCACCGTCGACGATGCGGCGCAGCTGCCCGGTCACGGTCCTGGCGACCGCGAGGGTCGGGTGGACGACGAGGTGGATGCTCTGGACGCTCTGGTCGATCGCCATGGTCACCGAGTCGACGAGGAAGGGCATGTCGTCGGTGACGATCTGCACGACGGAGTGCCGCGCGCGCCCCTTCGCGTCGGGCGGCGGGTTGGTCACCGACACGCGCGCCACGCCGGGGAGCCGGTCTCGTGCCAGCTCGAGGTGGGCCAGGGCGGCGGCCGCGATGTCGGCCGGGTCACGGGAGACCAGGTCCTCGGCCGCGACGCGGCGGTAGTACAGACGCAGGAAGTCAGCGCCGGCCAGGCCGCCGGCGCCCCCGATGGGCTCCGTCGGCGCGGCGATGTCCGCCGCCCGCTCGATGAGGTCCCGCTTGGCCTCGTCACGCTTGCTCGGCATACCGCACCGCTCCGGTCGACGGACGCGACGTCGTTGTCGCGCCCCGGTCACTCTAGGACCTCTGGGATCACCCCAGGTGGGGGTACCGGTGGTCCCTCGGCGGGTCGAAGGTCTCCTTGATCGTCCGGGTGGAGGTCCAGCGCAGGAGGTTCTGGGCGGAGCCGGCCTTGTCGTTGGTGCCGCTCGCCCGCGCGCCGCCGAAGGGCTGCTGCCCGACCACCGCGCCCGTCGGCTTGTCATTGACGTAGAAGTTGCCCGCCGCGTAGCGCAGCAGCTCGCTCGCCTCGGCGATGGCGCCGCGGTCGCGAGCCACGATCGACCCGGTGAGGCCGTACGGCGCCGCCGACTCCATCTGCGTCAGGACCCGGTGGTAGTCGCCGTCGTCGAAGACGTGCACGGCGAGGATCGGGCCGAAGTACTCCGTCGTGAAGACCTCGTCGGTGGGATCGCTGCCCAGGACCACCGTCGGGCGCACGAACCAGCCCTCGCTCCCGTCGTACGTGCCTCCGGCGACGACGTCGAGACCGTCCGTGGCGTGGGCGCGGTCCACCGCCGCTGTCACGCGGGCGAAGGCCCGGCCGTCGATGACCGCACCCAGGAAGTTGGCGAAGTCGGTGGTCGGGCCCATGGCCAGCCCCTCGACGTCGGCGAGGAAGCGGTCCCGCAAGCGCGCCCAGACGCTGCGGGGCACATACGCACGGGAGGCCGCCGAGCACTTCTGGCCCTGGAACTCGAAGGCCCCTCGGACGAGGGCCACCCGCAGCACGTCGACGTCCGCGCTGGGGTGGGCGAGGACGAAGTCCTTGCCGCCGGTCTCCCCGACCACCCGGGGGTAGTTGCGATAACCGGCGATGTTCTCGCCGACCGTGCGCCACAGGTGCTGGAAGACGCGCGTCGACCCGGTGAAGTGGATCCCGGCCAGGTCGGGGTCGGCGAGCACCACGTCGGAGACCGCGACGCCGTCACCCGTCACCACGTTGATCACTCCGGGGGGCAGGCCGGCCGCCTCGAGCAGACGCATCGTGGTGTGCGCCGCGACCTGCTGGGTCGGGCTCGGCTTCCAGACCACCGTGTTGCCCATCAGCGCCGGCGCCGTCGGGAGATTGCCCGCGATCGCCGTGAAGTTGAACGGCGTGACGGCGTACACGAACCCCTCGAGCGGGCGGTGGTCGAGGCGGTTCCACACGCCCTTGCCGGAGACCGGCTGCTCCTCGAGGATCCGCTGCGCGAAGTGGACGTTGAAGCGCCAGAAGTCGACGAGCTCGCACGCGGCGTCGATCTCCGCCTGGTAGGAGGTCTTGGACTGCCCGAGGACGGTGGCCGCGTTCAGCCGCTGCCGCCAAGGGCCGGCCAGCAGTTCGGCGGCCTTGAGGAGGACCGCCGCGCGGTCGTCGAGGCCGAGCGCCCGCCAGCCGGGTGCCGCCGCCTTCGCCGCCGCGACGGCCGCCCGCGCGTCCTCGTGCGTCGCCCCGCGCAGGGTGCCGAGGACGTGCGCGTGAGCGTGCGGCTCCACGACGTCGATCGGCTCGCCTCCACCGAGGCGCTGTTCGCCCCCGATCGTCATCGTGAGCTCGACGTGCTGGGCCTGCTGCGCCTTCAGCGCCTCCTCGAGCGCCGCTCGCTCGGGGCTGCCGGGGGCGTAGTCCAGGACCGGCTCGTTGACAGGGACGGGGGTACGGGTGAGCGCGTCCACGGCTCCGATCCTGTCACCAGCGCCGCCCTAGTTCACCAGGTCGGCCAGCTCCTGGGTGGCGTACCAGAGCAGCTCCAGGTCCTCCGCGTCGCCGACCGCGAACTCGGCGTCCTCATCGCCCGCGTCGGCCGCCGCCACGAGGTCGGCTGCTCGAGCGACTACCGGTACGGCCTCCGGCTCGTCGACGTGCCCGGCGGCCACCGCCGCCAGCGGCACGTCCGCGGTGACGTCGACGGCGCCGTGCCCGCGCTCCGCACGCTGCCGCACGTCGCGGTCCGAGACATCGGCCGCGAGGACCACGCGGCGCCGCGGCGCGGCCGGGTCGGCGGCCAGCCGGCGGAGGGAGGCGCGAGCCGCTTCGGTGAGCGCGGCGTACTCCAGCGCCTCCGCGTCGTCGTCGACGTACCACTCCCGAAGGGCGGGGGTGACCGCATAGGCCTCGACGGGCCCGCCGAGGGCGCCCGTCGCCAGCAGCCCGCGGACCGTGGTCAGCGTGGCTGGGACGTACACCCTCACACCGTCTCCAGCAGCTCGGTGAGGGAGTCCTCGAGGCACTGGGCGAGAACGCCGAGGTCCGACATCGCGTCCCGGTCGGCCCACAGCCCGTAGTACACGCCGCCGTCGTAGGAGGTGACGCCGATGGCGAGGGCCTGCCCAGGTGCGAGGGGCACGACGGGGTAGGCGCGGACCAGCCGGGCGCCGGCGGCGTACAGCGGGCGCTGCGGGCCGGGAACGTTCGTGACCACGAGGTTGAACAGCCGTCTCGACAGTCCCGCCGCTACCCGGGCACCGAGGGCGTGCAGGGTCGGGGGCGCGAAGCCGGCGATTCCCGCGAGCGCCTGGGCGGCCACGGACTGACCGGACTCCTGGTGCGCACGCATGGCGTAACCCACCCGGTGCAGGCGCACCGCGGGGCTGATCTCGCCCACGGGCAGGTCCACGAGCAGCGCGGCGATCTGGTTTCCGGCGATGTCGTCGCCGATCCCCGGGCGGCGCACGCTGACCGGGACCATGGCCCGGACCACCGTGCTGGAGCGCACCGCCTCGCCGCGCGTCATCAGCCAGGAGCGCAGCGCGCCGGACACGACCGCCAGGACGACGTCGTTGACCGTGCCGCCGTGGGCCTTGCGGATGTGCCGGTAGTCGTCGAGGGAGGTGTCCACCCGGGCGAAGCGCCGCTGCTCGCCGATGGCCACGTTGAGCGGGCTGGGCGGCGCCTGCCGAGCCATCGTGCGGGCGGCCGCGAAGACCCCGCCGATACGGGCCGTGGTACGCCGCACGTCGAGCACCGCACGACGCGCGAGGTCGACGACGGCCGTGGGCCGCAACGCGAGCTGCCCGAGGGCGTGGGTGACCAGCTCGAGGTCGCTGGGCGGCCGGTGCGGCACCCACTCGTCGGCTGGGATGTCCCTGGGCTCCGGCGTGACGTCGAGGATCACCTGGCCGATCTCGACGGCGCCGATGCCGTCGACCATCGCGTGGTGGGTCTTCGTGATGACCGCGAAGCGACCCCCGGCCAGGCCCTCGACGAGGTACATCTCCCAGAGCGGTCGCGCCTTGTCCAGCGGACGGCTCATCACCCGGCCGACGAGCTCGTCGAGCTGCTCCTCCGTCCCCGGCCGCGGAAGCGCCGAGCGACGCACGTGAAAGGTCACGTCGAAGGCCTCGTCGTCCACCCACACAGGACTGGCCAGGTTCCCCGGCACCCGGTGGACCCGTTGGCGGTAGCGCGGGACCAGGGAGATCCGGTCCTCGATCAGCCGGACGAGGCCCTCGTAGTCGACCGTGTGGCCGTCGACCGGCTCGAAGATGGCCACCGAGCCGACGTGCATCGGCGTGCGGCTCTCCTCGAAGTAGAGGAACGACACGTCGAGCGGGCTCAGGGAGTCGACCACGGCACCTCCTGGGAGCGATCCTCCCATGAGCGGGAGCGTGCCTCCTCCGCCGACGACGCGTTGAACCTTCGCTTCCCCCCGGACGTAGGAGGTGGTGTGCCCAGCCGAACGGTCCGGGAGGAGGGAACGCTGCGCGCGCTCTACGACGAGCACGCAGCCGCGCTGCTGTCGTACGCCCTCCGGCTGACCGCCGGCGACCGCGGGCGCGCGGAGGACATCGTCCAGGAGACCCTCCTGCGGGCCTGGCGCCACATCGGCGCCCTCGACGAGGCACGCGGGTCCCGGCGCGCCTGGCTGGTGACGGTGGCCCGAAACGTCGCGGTGGACGCGCACCGTGCACGCGCGGCCCGTCCCCGCGAGGTGGCCGACGACGTGCTCGCCGTCGTGCCAGGGGCGGACGAGGTGGAGCGCGCCCTGGACCGCATCCTGGTCTCGGAGGCCCTGGCCGCCCTCTCACCGGAGCATCGCGCGGTGATCGTGGAGACCTACTACCGGGGCCGCTCGGTGAGCGACGCCGCCGCCGTCCTCGGCATACCCGCAGGGACGGTGAAGTCGCGGACGTACTACGCCCTTCGCGCCCTGCGGCTGGCGCTGACCGAACGGGGGGTGACGGCGTGACGTGCACCGAGGCCCGCCTGTCGCTGGGCGCGTACGTGCTCGGCAGCCTGGAGCCGGCCGAGGAGGCCGAGGTCCGCGCGCACCTCAAGGCGTGCCCGAGCTGCCGTGAGGAGCTGCGGGAGCTGGAGGGACTGCCGGAGCTGCTCGCCGACCTGAGCCTGGAGGAGGCGAGCGGGGACGTCGTGCCGTCCGAGACGCTCTACGCCGCGCTTCGGTCCAGGGCCACGCGCGAGGAGCGGGAGCTGCAGGCCGCGCGCACGCGGCGGCGGATGGTCGTCGCCGCGGCCGCCGGAGTGGCGGTGGTGGCGCTGGCCGGAGCCAGCGTCGTGTGGCAGGAGGCGCATCCCTCGCCGCGCACGTACTCGGCAGCCCAGGGACCGGTGCACCTGGCCGTCTCGCTCACCGCCCGCCCGACCGGTACGGGCATCTCGGTCCGCGTCCGCGGCCTTCCCGCCAACGAGCACTGCCAGCTCGTGGCCATCGGCAAGGACGGCAGTCGCGAGGTCGCCGGTTCGTGGGTCGCGACCTACGAGGGCGCGGCCCTGGTCACCGGGTGGACCGGCATGGCCCGCACCGACCTCGCGCGGGTCCTCGTGGTCGCCGAGGACGGTACGACCCTGGTCGGCACCGACGTGTGACGTCGGGCGTGACTCGACAGCGTGACGTCGGCAGCGTGACGTCGGGTGAGCGGCTCGCGGCCTAGTAGCCGCGACCGTGCCCGCCCGGGGACGAGGCGGTGGTGGTCGTCACCGAGGTGCCGGCGGGGCTCACCACCCACCACAGGCCCCCGCTGGCGTCCACGCCCTGCCCGCTGGTCGCGCCGGCCGCGCCGTCCCCGGCGTAGGTGTAGAGCGGGTGCCCGCCGTAGGTCACCTGCTGCGAACCGTCCTTGCGCGTCGTCGTACCCAGCAGGCTGGCCTTGGCCCGGCCGGCGGCGGCGGGCGTGCCGGTCGTGAGCAGCGGTGGCCAGTACGTCGCGCACGAGCCGTAGCACGCCGAGGTCGTCCCCGTGTCGGCGGCGAAGTCGTAGAGCGTGCGGCCCGAGCCGTCGGTCAGGTACGTCCCCAAGGCTCCGGACGCCGTCGTGACCACCGCTGATGACGAGCCGGTCGACCCCTGTCCCGTCGAGGGTCCGGCGGCCGGGCTCCCGGAGGAGCCGCCGGAGGACCCGCTGCCGCACGCCGCCAGGCAGAGGGCGGCCATGGTCATCGCGGCCCCGAGGAGGGGCTTGCGCAGGGAACTCGCAGAGGCTGGGCGCACGCGCATGGCTGGTCCTTTCGACGTCGCTCACCCCCCAACCACGTCCCCACCGGCCCGGTCGTTCAGTGGCCCGGGTCCTCGTGCGGGCGCGGAGGGTGCCGATCGCGAGGAAACCGTTGCCGTCATTGGTGATTCGGGGGTTGCACTCGCCTTCCCGATGCCCTACTATCGAACACATGTTCGAGTACGCCTCCGCCGTCGCGTTCCGCGCGCAGGACTACGAGCCGAGCCTGCAGTCCCTGCTCGCCGCCGAGTTCGAGGTGAGCTTGCCCGAGGATCCCGCCTTCTGCGCCCTGGAGCTGACCGAGGCGTGGGCGGACCTCGTCGAGTCCACGGGACCAGGGCCTGAGGCGATCTCGGTGCTGACGGAGGTCGATGCCGAGTCGCTCGACGCCGATGGTCGCGCCCGGTACGTCAGCGCGTGGGAGGCCAACGCGGCGTGGGTGGAGCGGCAGCGGCTGACGGCCCTCCACGCGCTCGCCCACCCGTGCCGCGCGGACGCGCCGAGCCAGGCATCCGAGGAGCCCGTCGGCACCGGGCCTGCCGTCGCGGGGGCAGTCCGGGACCGCGTGACGACGGAGGTCGTCCGGCTGGCGCTGTGCACCGGTGAGGTCCATGCCAGCCGGCGGCTGGACCTGGCGCACGCGTTGGACACGCGGCTGCCGCGCACCGGCGCCGCGCTCGCCGCGGGTCGGATCAGCGGCTACCACGCCCAGCTCATCGCCGAGCGCAGCGCCACCTTGACCGTGGAGGAGAGCGCCTGGCTCGAGGAGCGGCTCTTCCCCCGAGCGACCACGCAGTCCCCGGCGCAATTGCGGCGGACGCTGGGTCGGCTGCTGGCCGTTGCGCGCCCGACCGACCTGGACCGGGCGCATGCCGAGGCGGTGAAGGCGACCGACGTGGACTTCTGGGTCGAGGACCACGGCATGGCGACGCTGCGGGTCCACGGTCCCGCGCCGGAGGTGACCGAGCTGTGGCACGCGGTGTGCGCGGAGGCGAGGGCGCAGGCCACCGCCGCCCGCCAGGCCGGAGCCGACCGCCTGCCGATCGGCCGGCGGCGGCTCACCGCGCTGACGCGCTGCGTGCGCCGGGGCATGGACGACGTCCAGGCACGGCTCACCGACCTCGGACAGGTCAGTCCCGGCGACGACGAGCGCGGCTCACCCGACGCCCACGATGCGGAGCTCATGCTGGTCCGCGCCGCGGTCGAGGGCGAGGATCTCGCGCTGGTCTCCGAGGCTGAGCACGCTGTCGAGCACCCCGATCCGCAACTCCGAGACAGGGGGCCCGAGGAGACCACCGACGGGATCGACCCGACCAACCCGCTGCGGCTTCCCCCGGGGCAGCCGCCGCCGAGGCAGGTCAACGTGATCATCGACCTGCCGGTCCTGCTGGGGCTGCGGGATGGGATCGGGATCCTCGACGGCTACGGGCCGATCCCCGCACAGGTGGCCCGCGAGCTCGCGACCGACGCGACCTGGCGCCGAGTGGTGCTGGACCCGGTGGACGGCTGGCTGCTCGACTACGGCCGCACCCGGTATCGGCCGGGTCCGAGGCTGCGGGACCACCTCCTCGGCGTGGGTCAGAGCTGCCGCGCGCCCACCTGCACGGCGCGCCCGGTCGAGACCGATCACGTGCGCGACTGGGCAAAGGGCGGCGAGACGAGCGCGGAGAACATGGCGGGGCTGTGCCGACGCAGCCATGCCCTGAAGACGCGCGACGGCTTCACGGCGGCCAGCCGTCCGAGCGCTTCGATGGTCTGGACCACACCGGCCGGGACCACCTACGTCCGTCCCCCGGACGACCTTCGCGTCACCGACCACGGCCGCGGCGACCTCAGGGCCTGATCACACCGTCGACCTCGCCGCACGGTGCGGTCACGCGGCCCGCGCCGGCACGACCTGAGCGGCGAGGTGCTCCAGCGCGGCGACCAGCGCGGAGCGAGGCGCCGCCTCGACGAGACTGCGTCCGCTCGCCATGGCGAGGTCGCATGCCTCGCGGTCCTCGGGCAGGCACAGGGCGGGCACGAGCCCGGTGTGCCGGGCGATGAGGTCGACGACCGGCTGCTGCCCGAAGCCTCGGCGGTGGCCCCGCCGGGTTCGGTTGACGACCACGTGCAAGTCCCCGCCGACATGCGTCCGTGCCTCGGGCAGGCCGCGCAGCAGGCGTTGGAGGCCGACGGGGTCGGCGGACCCGAGGGCCACCACGACGTCCGCGGCCTGGAGGGCCGCGAGGGTCGCGCCGTTGCGACGAGGTGCCGCCGTGTCGTACACGATCTCCTCGTCCTGCTCCAGGCAGAAGCCGGCATCCACGACCGTGAGCGGCACCAGCCGACGGGCCACCTCCAGCACCACCTCGAGCGCGGAGGGGCGCAGCTCCGGCCAGCGCTGCGGACGGGGTAGGCCGCTCAGCACGCGCAGCCGGGGAGCGGCCTGCCGGGCGGCACGCGCGAGCGCCGGGGGGTCGAGCTGCCCGGTGTTCGCGGCGCGTACCGCCGCGAGGAGCCCGGACGCCTCGTCGAGCAGACCGAGGAACGCGGCGACCGACGCGCCGTAGGTGTCGGCGTCGACCAGGAGCGTGTCAAGGCCGGAGCGAGCCGCAACGGCGGCGAGGTTGACCGCCATGGTCGTGCGGCCCGGGGCACCTACCGGGCCCCATACCGCGAGGACACGCCCGGGTGGCGCGGCGTCCGGAGCGGGGGCATCGACGGGGGTCGTCAAGGCGACCTCCTCCGCTGGGTCCGGGACGGCGGCGAGGCCACGTGCGGCCGCGGTGCGGACCACATCAGCCCACCGGTCCAAGGGCAGGTCCGCGGACACGACGTCGTCGACGCCGAGCCGGCGTACGCGATGGATCGCGTCCTCGTCGCTCGGACCGACCACCGCCACCACGACGAGACCGCACGCCTGGAGCCGGGCGACCGCCTCGCGGTCGAAGCGGCGCAAGTCCGCGGACACGACGACCAGGTCGGCGGTACGCGCTGACGCCGCCGCGAGCAGGTCGGCGAGGTCGACGCACCGGCGGACCACCCGGGTGCCGCCCGAGCCTCGGTCCAGGGCGCCAACGACGGCTTGCTCCTCGGGCAGGCCCGGGAGGGCGAGCAGGACCGAGACGAGCACGCTCACGCCGAGGCGACGAGGTCGAGCACACCGGCCCGGGAGGCCGCGACGAGGTCGCTCACCTCCCCCGGTGGCACCGCGAGCACGACCCCGACCGAGTCCCCGGTCGGCCCGAAACGGCCACCGTCGGAGACGACGTCGTCCACGGTGGCGCCGGTGAGCACCACGCGGGTGGTTCCCGGCGACGCGGACGTGGTGACCACGGTGACGTACACGTCCACTCGTGCACCGTGGCGAAGGGCGCCCGGGCGGTGGAAGCGTTCGACCGGCACGGTCACCAGGCGCAGGTCGGGCGCCGCCGACGCCTCGGTCACGGCGGCGGCGGGCAGCAGCTCGCCCGCCGTGACGGGCCTCGAGAGCACGTAGCCGACCGGCGAGTCACCCGCGGCGGACAGGTAGGCCGACGCGGAGGACCCGAGCCGGACGTCGTGGCGCACGACATCCCCGGGTCGCAGCGTCGTACCCACGGCGAGGTCCCTCGCCGCCGCCCAGACCGCAGTGGTCCGCGCGGCCGACGCCATCGTGCGGGCCCCGAGGACGACCGCGAGGAGCACGAGCAGCACGCCGGCCACCAGCCGGGCGTCGCGCCAGCGCGGCCGCGCGAGGCGAAGGGCGGGAGGGGACGGCGGCGCCGGTGCCCCGGCCGCCCGACCCACCCCGGACTCGATCGTCGTGCGTGCCATGGAGCCTCCCCGGAGCACTGCGCTGGGGCGAGCATGCCCGAGCCCGGCCGATCAGGGAACGGGGCGTCCACATGCGCAGCCAGGCGTCCACAGACGGTGACCGCCGCGGGACGGCCCCCGGAGCGCTCTGCGACACTGCCCCCGTGCCCGACGAGCCCCGGTTCCTCACCTTGAGTGACGTCGCCGAGGTCCTCAACGTGTCCTCGGCCCAGGTCTACTCGCTGGTCCGCAGCGGCGACCTGCCCTCGATCAAGATCGGCGGTCGGGGGCAGTACCGGGTCGAGCGGGACAAGCTCGAGGCCTACATCCAGCGGCTGTATGCCGAGACGCAGGAGTTCATCTCCACCCATCCGTACACGCGCGACGCGGCCGGGGAGGACGACGGCTCCGAATGAGCCAGACGACGACCGACTCAGACCCCGAGGTGCGTCAGTCGTGCGCAGCCGCGTGCACCGCGCGGATCCCCGCGAAGGCGACGTAAACGCTGGCGGTGCTCGCCTCGCCCGGCTCGCTCGTCGCCAGCTCGAGGTGATCGGCGCCCACCCGCTCGACCCGACCCCAGCGACGCGAGCCGTCCACCGACTCGACGCTGACGTGGGCCCGGTCGCGCGCGAGCGCACGCAGCACGTGCCCCAGTCCCAGGCGGGCAGCGACCAGCCCCTCGCTGCCCGGCTCGGCGGCGCGCCCGGTCAGCCCGTGCACGGCGACCACCGCGGCCAGCGGGACCACGACCTGGGCCTGCTGCCCGGGCGAGAGCAGCACCCAGTCCGCACCGACCCGGGTGAGCGCGCCACGCACATGCGCCCCGGGCAGGTCCAGAGCCACGGTCCGGCCCTGGTTGCCGCGCAGCCGGTCCACGAGCCGCAGCCGCGCCGTCTCACGACGGGTCCGGTCGGCCACCTCCGCCCGCAGGTCCTCCTGCTCGGCCGCGTCCCACTGCGCCTCCAGGTCGTCGAACAGACGCTCCCAGCGCACCGGCGCACCCTACGCGTCAGGGCAGCCGCACGTAGCCGTTGCGGGCCTTGAAGAGGAAGTACTTCTCGAAGCCGAGCTTCATCCAGTGGGCCTGGGGACCAGGGAGCAGGAGGCCGTGCTTGCGGGGTGGGAGCATCCGATCGGCGAGCATGACCACGCCGTTGTTCCCGGCGTCCATGACGCACACAGCGTGGATGTCGCCGAAGGTCTTCTCGACGCTCGGTATCTCCCCGCGCACCTGCGCGGCGATGTTCTTGGCGGCGGTGTGCGCCTGGACCTCGGTCGGGTAGCCGGTCTTCGGGATCCCCACCGGCACCGCGGTCTGCCAAGGCACCTGGACCGCGGCAGCGATGCCGACGACGTAGACGTCGTCGTACTTCTCGCTCTGGTACGTCGGACGGACCGGCAGGTAGCCCTTCTCGTCCGGTGCCAGCGCCTTGGCACCCAGCGTGACCTCCTGGCCGATGAAGGGCGGGATGACCATGGAGTACGCCGACGGAAGGGTCGTGCCGTCGGACAGGACGACGGCGTCCGGAGCGACGTGGTCGATCGCGACCGCAACCCGCGTCTCGATCGCCTCGCGCTTGGTGAACATCCCGAGCAACTTCTCGCCGCGCGGCAGGCCACCGATGCCGAAGTGGCCGAGGAAGGGCTCGGAGCTCACGTACGTCAGCTTGACCCGGTCCTTCAGGCCGGCCTTGCCCAGGCGGTAGGACAGGTTGAAGAGGAACTCGTACGCCGCTCCGAAGCACCCCGCCCCCTGTGACGCGGCCACGACCACGTCACCCGGGTTGTCCAGGAACCGGCGCCACCGTTCGCCTGCCCTGGTGGCGTCAGGCAGCGTCGTGATCGTCACGGCGTTCTCGGCCATCCCCGGGATCGCCGCGACGTTGTTGCGATACCCCGTGGCGATCACCAGGAAGTCGTAGTCGTGCCATGTCCCGGCGCCGTCGAGCACTCCCTTGCGGTCGGGGTCGATGGAGGTCGCCGACGCGTGCACGTACTCGATCCCATGACGCTCGAAGGTGGGGGCCACCGGGAAGGTGATGTCCTGGGCTCGACGCTTGCCGAACGGCAGCCAGATCAGGCTCGGGTTGAACACGAAGGACTCGCTCGGCGACATGACGGTGACGTCGACGTCGCCCCGAAGCTCGTGCTTGACCGCCAGCGCGGCCGTCAGACCACCGAAGTTCGAGCCGAGGACGAGCACCTTCTTGCGCATGGCGAAGCCTCCTCTTGGGATACCCAGGAGGGTATCCGACTCTGCCACGGCGCAGTCAGGGACGAAGGTCCCTGGACGACGACGCGATGATGCTCGCCCTCCTTGCTCTCTCTCACCCGTTTCCGTCTGCTACCCCGACGTCTCACGGGCGAGGGCGGGCGAGGTCGGCAGCCGGCTGGAGGCCCCGAGCGCGGCGAGGACCACCAGGCAGGTCACGGCGAACCCGAACAGCAGCCCGTCCTGCAGCCCGAGGCCACGCGCGGCCGTCACGGTGACGGCCACTCCGACCATCCCCGGGCCCACCGCGGTACCGAGCACGTCCGCCAGCTGGTACTGCGCGAGAGTCGCGACCTCGCGGCCCGGCACCGCCTGGTCGGTGGCGAGGACCCCGATCGCCGGGTAGGTCATCCCCATCCCGAGCCCAGTGAGCGCCCAGGCCGCGAACACGAGCACCGAGGACGACGTCGAGACCGCGACGACGACGCCGAGGACGCCCGCGAGCATGAGCGTCTCGCCCACGGCCGCGACCCGTCGTACCTGCCAGAGCGCCGCCATCCTCGACTGGGCCCAGGTGCCCACCGTCCACGCAAGAACGCCGCACGTCACGACCAGGTCGGCCACCGTCAGGCGCATCCCGACGACACCGGTCAGGAACGCCGGCAGGAAACCGTCGACGCTGTAGAACACCACGCTGGACAAGAATCCCGACGCCACGACCGCGGGCAGGCCGCGTGCGGCGACGAAGGTGCCCCTCGGCAGGATCGAGCGCAAGGCGATGACTGCGACGAGCAGTGCCGGTGCGCCCAGGCCCAACCCCCAGGAGCCACCGACGCTCAGCGCGACCAGCGAGACGAGCACAGCGACGGAGAAGACGAGCAATGTCGCGGTGGCGGCACCGGCGCCGGGTGCCCCGCCCTCGTCCTGGCTCGCGTCCCGGTCGAACAACGCCGGTCGCAGCATCGCGACCGCCGGTACCACCAGGGGAAGGATCAGCGCGAAGGCCCACCGCCACCCCAGCGTGGAGGCGACCAGACCCCCGTACAGCGGACCGAGCAGGCCGGGAACCGCCCATGCCAGGGCGAGCGCCGCGTACATCCGCGGCCGCAGACGAAACGGGAAGCGACGGGTGAAGATCGCCAAGAGCAGCGCGTAGAGCGCCCCCGACCCCGCCCCCTGGATCAGGATCCCGACGACGAAAACCGCCGCGTCTGCGGCGGTGAACACCACGACGCTGCCGACCGCGAACGTGGTCACGCTCGCGTAGAACACCGCCCGCAGACCCCACCGGCTCACCAGACGGGGGGTGAACGGCAGCACCACGACGGTCGCCACCTGGGAGGCGCTCAGCGCCACCCCGTACAGCCGTACTCCGCCCAGATCGGCGACCACGGCCGGCAGGACCGCCACGGTCACCAGCACCTGGATCGCGACCAAGCCCTCCATGAGGAGCAGACCGAGGGTCGTGCGCCGAAGTCCGGGCGAGAACAGCTCGCCCCAGCGGGGTGCCGCGCCAACGCCCTGGGCGCCGAGGACGCCGTCCTGCGGCCCGGAGCGCGCCGACGGTGTCATCGGGCCATCCTGCCCGCACTCGGTGCGACGGGTCGCTAGCGCACGTACGAGGTCAATGCCCCGTTGTCCACGCGTCGCATACGTTCGTCGAGCCCGGACCCGCCGACGCTGACCCCGCCGAGCCACGACCGCTGGGTGTCGTCCTCGTCCCCCCACAGCCAGTACACGTGGCCGCCCAGGACGGTGACGGCGTATGGCGAGTTCCACAGCGAACGACTCACCTTGACCCAGCCCGGGTCCACCCGGGTCCCGTCGAGGCGCGCCCGCCCGATCGTGCCGTACCAGCCCTTGGTCCCACCGGCCCAGAAGATCCATCCGCCGCCCACCGCGATGCTCTGGGGGCAGGAGTCACCGAGGCCGCGCACGACCCAGTCGATGTGCGGGTGGTCGCCGTACTGCGACAACGCGACCCGACCAATGCGGCCGTTGCCGCACTGGCTGACGTACACGTACCGGGTGTCGACGGCCAGGCCGTCGGCGACGTCGTACTCGTTCTCCTTGGGCAGGCGAAGGTAGCGGTGGAGCACGTTGTGTCCGAACAAGGTGGAGCGCGACAGGTGGGTTCCGTCGATCCAGAACAGGTGCGAGCTGTTCGCGGTGAGGTACTGGAAGGTGTCAGCGTGGCGGACCGTGACCCGCACGCGGTGCGTCGCCATGTCGGCGGAGTCGACGTCCACCGGACCCCGGTAGCCCTTGGGCCCCCACGTGAGCCAGTACACCCGCCCGTTCGACGCCGCCACGGCGTCCAGGAGCTCACTGGCCTGCGCCGAGGCACGGGCCAGCCGATACGGCGCCCTATGCGACCCGGGACGCCAGGCCACGAGGTACGGGCCCTGCTGGAAGATCAGGCCGTCCCGGGGCGCCGCCACCGCGTGGACGACTGGGCGAAGCGTCGTCGCCGTCCCCTCCCCGCGCTCGGGGTCGCCAGGGGTCCCCGGCGTCTCGGCCGACGACACGGCCGGTGCGGCCAGGAGCGCAGCCGCAACGCTGAGCGCCGCAGCAACCGCTCGCGCCGCTCCCCCGCGCACGCTCACCCCTCGCTGATCGACCGACGCCGGACGGGCGCCCCCGGGGTGATCATCCCAGGCATCCCGGGTCGGGGCGAGCGTCGGCGCCAATCCCCCAGCTGTCCACAGTCGACCGCCAGGTATTGACACCCCAATCTGCCGGGGGATTACCTACCTGAATCAAGGTAAACATAGGTAAACGTGCCATTCAGGGGGTGGGCATGCGACGATCGTTGGGCCTGGTCCTCGCCGCGACAGCCACGGCCGCCGGGCTGGTCGGTCTGCTGGCCATCGGCCCCGCACTCGCCTCGGGCCCACGGGCGCCCGCGTGGCCGGTCATCGACCGTGGGCCGCAGCAGCCTCGGCACGCGGCCCCGGTGTACGTCGTCCGCCCCGGCGACACCCTCTGGGCGATCGCCGCCCGGCACCTTCCCGGCCGGCCGGCGGCGGCTGCCGTCGCCCGGGCCTGGCCCCGGTGGTGGCGGGCCAACACCGGCCAGGTCCGCGACCCGGACCTGATCCGACCCGGTCAGCGCCTGCGCGTCCCGGCGGCCCGGCCATGAGCGTCGCGACCGTCGACCCGCCCCGGACCCCTCCCCGCCTGCGCATCGTCCCCGCCCCGAGGCCCCCCGACCACGACCCCGCTGCCGGGACGCCCTCGCTCGCCTCCGCACAGGACGAGCTGCCCCTCGAGTGGGTGCTGCCGGGCGGACTGCCGGCCCGACCGGACCTGCCGCTGGTGCTCGTGCGGGGCGGCCAGCAGAACACGGGAAGCACGGAGAACAGGGCGGATGGCAAGGCGGATGGCAAGGCTGGGGACAAGGGGGACGACCAGGACGACTTCGGCCCGGTGCCGACCCCGCGGGCGGAGCTTCCCCCGCCCGGACCGTGGGCGGGACGCCTCGTGCAGGCCCTCGTCGAGGTGGTGGCGGGAGACCGCCCGATCGCTCAGCTCGTGCGCTGGACCGACGAGGAGGTCTACGGGCAGCTGAGGCGGCTGGTCTCCCGGGCGCCACGGGGCCACCGGACCCGGGCCAGCGTCCGCTCGGTCCACGTCGCCGAGCCGCGCGACGGCATCGCCGAGGTCTGCGCCGTGGTCCACGACGGGACCCGGGCACGGGCATACGCCCTCCGGCTCGAGGGCAGCGACGGCCGCTGGCGCTGCACCGACCTCACGGTCGGTTAGGCATCGGAGGCGTCAGCGGCCCCGCTTGCGGGCCTCCCGCATCGCGCGGCGCCGCTCGGCCCGTGACGCGCCCTCCGGCAGGTCGGCGAGCGGATCGCCGGCAGCCTCCTCGGAGTGCAGCACCCCGGCCTCCCCGTCCACGCTGGGCGCGGAGTACTCCAGCCGCGAGGGCCGCTGCTCGGTGAGCCCCTTCGCCACGAGGTGCGGCTGGACCTGCCGGGCCGCCGCGGGGACGTTCTCACCGGGCAGGGGCACGTCCTCCACGCCCTCGACGGGTTCCAGGGCGGTGGGCTCGGCAGCCTCGGGCGCCGGCTCTTCCACCTGGACCTCGACGTGGAAGAGGTAGCCGACCGACTCCTCCTTGATCCCGTCCATCATCGCCTGGAACAGCTCGAAGCCCTCTCGCTGGTACTCCACCAGCGGGTCGCGCTGGGCCATCGCCCGCAGGCCGATGCCCTCCTGCAGGTAGTCCATCTCGTAGAGGTGCTCGCGCCACTTGCGGTCGAGGACGGAGAGCACCACCCGCCGCTCGAGCTCGCGCATCATCTCCTCGCCGAGCTCGGCCTCGCGCGTGTCGTACGCCGCGTGCGCGTCGGCCCTGACCTCCTCGGCGATGAACTCCTCGGTGAGGCCGCTGCGCTCGCCGCCCACCCGCTGCTCGAGCTCCGCGACGCTGAACGAGATCGGGTAGAGGGTCTTGAGCGCCTGCCACAGCTGGTCGAGGTCCCATTCCTCGGGGAAGCCCTCACGGGTCGCCCCCTGGACGTAGGCGTCGACCGTGTCATCGATCATGTGGCGGACCTGCTCGTGCAGGTCGGCACCGTCGAGCACCCGGCGCCGCTCCTCGTAGATCACCGTGCGCTGCCGGTTCAGCACGTCGTCGTACTTGAGGACGTTCTTGCGGATCTCGAAGTTCTGGGCCTCGACCTGGGTCTGGGCGCTCTTGATGGCGTTGGTCACCATCTTCGCCTCGATCGGCACGTCGTCCGGGATGTTCATGCGCTGCAGGAAGGAGTCCACGACGTTGCCGCGGAACAGCCGCATGAGGTCGTCCTGCAGCGACAGGTAGAACCTGGACTCGCCGGGGTCGCCCTGGCGGCCGGAACGGCCACGCAGCTGGTTGTCGATGCGCCGCGACTCGTGGCGCTCGGTGCCGAGGACGTACAGGCCGCCGAGGTCGACCACCTCGTCGTGCTCGGACTCCACGGACTTGCGCGCCTTCTCCAGCGCGTCGGGCCAGGCGGCCTCGTACTCCTCAGGGGACTCCAGCGGGGACAGGCCGCGCTGGGCGAGCTCGGCCGCCGCCATGAACTCGGGGTTCCCGCCGAGCATGATGTCGGTGCCGCGGCCGGCCATGTTCGTGGCCACGGTGACAGCGCCCTTGCGGCCGGCCTGCGCGACGATCTGTGCCTCACGCTCGTGCTGCTTGGCGTTCAGGACCTCGTGCGGGATGCCACGACGGCGCAACAGCGTGGACAGCAGCTCGGACTTCTCCACGCTCGCGGTCCCGACGAGCATCGGCTGGCCCTTGGCGTTGCGCTCCTCGATGTCGTCGAGGACCGCGTTGAACTTGGCCTCCTCGGTGCGGTAGACGAGGTCGGACTGGTCGGCGCGTCGCATCGGACGGTTGGTCGGGATCGGCACCACGCCGAGCTTGTAGATCTGGTGGAACTCCGCCGCCTCCGTCATCGCCGTACCGGTCATCCCGGCGAGCTTGTCGTAGAGCCGGAAGTAGTTCTGCAGCGTGATGGTCGCGAGCGTCTGGTTCTCGTCCTTGATCGGCACGCCCTCCTTGGCCTCGATGGCCTGGTGCATGCCCTCGTTGTACCGGCGCCCCTGCAGGATGCGGCCGGTGTGCTCGTCGACGATGAGGACCTCGCCGTTCATCACGACGTAGTCCTTGTCGACCTTGAAGAGCTCCTTCGCCTTGATGGCGTTGTTGAGGTAGCCGACGAGCGGGGTGTTGACCGACTCGTAGAGGTTGTCGATGCCGAGGATGTCCTCGACCTTCTCGATGCCGGACTCCAGCACGCCAACGGTGCGCTTCTTCTCGTCGACCTCGTAGTCGCCGTCGATCCCCTTCTCCGGGTCACCGCGCTTGAGGCCCGCGACGATGCGCGCGAACTCCGAGTACCAGTGGGTGGCCTGGTCGGCGGGCCCACTGATGATGAGGGGGGTCCGCGCCTCGTCGATGAGGATGGAGTCCACCTCGTCGACGATCGCGTAGTGGTGGCCGCGCTGCACGAGGTCGTCCTGGCTCCAGGCCATGTTGTCGCGCAGGTAGTCGAAGCCGAACTCGTTGTTGGTGCCGTAGGTGATGTCGCAGGCGTACTGCTCGCGCCGCTCGTCCGGGCGCATCGTGTTCAGGATGACGCCCACGGACAGTCCGAGGAAGCGGTGGACACGACCCATCCACTCGGCGTCGCGCTCGGCCAGGTAGTCGTTGACCGTGACGATGTGGACGCCCTTGCCGGTCAGGGCGTTGAGGTAGGCAGGCAGCGTCCCGACCAGCGTCTTGCCCTCACCGGTCTTCATCTCCGCGATGTTGCCGAGGTGCAGGGCGGCCCCGCCCATGAGCTGTACGTCGTAGTGGCGCTGGCCCAGGGTTCGCCGCGCCGCCTCGCGAACCACGGCGAAGGCTTCGGGAAGCAGGTCGTCCAGCGTCTCGCCGTCGACGTAGCGCGCCTTGAACTTCTCGGTCTCCTCGCGCAGCTCGGTGTCGGAGAGCGCCGCCATGTCCTCCTCGAGGGCGTTCACCTGCGCCGCGATCCGCTCGAGCTTGCGCAGGATCTTGCCCTCGCCGGCGCGCAGGATCTTGTCGAGGATGGCGGGCACGCGTGGTCTCCCAGTGCGATCGTGGACGGCGTCGTCCGTCGGGGGGTCACGGCCCGCGGGGTACGGCTCCCGGCGGGAGCGCGGACCTGCCCCTCCGCCTCTCATCGTAATGGGGTCGTGACCTCTTGACCGCCTGTGCGCAACCCGGTCGCGGGGCGACCCCGCGGCGCGGTAGGAACATCGGGTGCTGACCGTCCCCGACCTGAGCGTCGGCCGGCTGGAGCTGGGCGCCTTCCGCCTGGAGGACGCCCCGGAGCTGCTCCGGCTCGTCCTCGACGATCCCGTCATGGTCCGCTTCAGCGGCTCGCTGCGTCACGTCCGCACCGAGGACGACGCGCTGCGCTGGCTCGAGCGCCGCCACGCCCCCGGGCGCCTGGAGTGGGCTGCCCGTGAGGGCGGGCGACTGGTGGGCCGGGTGGGGCTGCACGACATCGAGACCGAGCTGGGGCAGGCGGAGCTCGGCTACGGCGTCTTCGCGCCCTATCGCGGCCGCGGGATCGCCTCCGCCCTGGCCGGCGCGGTCACGGCGTACGCCTTCGAGTCCGTGGGCCTGAACCGGGTGGAGCTGCTGCACGCCGTGGCCAACGCCGCCTCCTGCCGGGTGGCGGCGGCGTGCGGGTACGCCTTCGAGGGCCTGCTCCGCCACTGCCTGCTCGACGACCGGCTGGTGGCCGAGGACGGGCACCTGCACGCGCGGCTGCGCGACGACCCGCCCGGCCCGCTGACGGGAAGCACCGCGGTCGAGCTGCGCGGTCACGGGCTGCTGCTCCGGCGCTGGCGAAGCGACGACGCGGGCTTCGTGCTCGCCGCGCTGGCCGACCCCGGCATCCGGCTCTGGAACCCGATCACGGTCGACGGCCACGAGGTCGCCGACCTCGACGACGCCCGCCGACTGACGGACGTGCTCGCCGACTGGACCGGCTCTGGCCGCGGGCGGCAGTGCCCCTGGGTGGTCGAGTCCGGCGGCGCCGCGGTCGGGATGGTGGCGATCCACCACCTGGACATCGAGGCCTCTTCGGGCGAGCTCGCCTACTTCGTCCTCCCCCGGGCGCGGGGGCAGCGCGTCGGCGCCCGGGCGAGCGACGTCGCGACCCGATGGGCCTTCGCGGAGCTCGGCCTGCGCCGCCTCGCCCTCTACCACGGCGTGGAGAACGCGGCCTCCTGCGCCGTCGCCCGCCGCGCCGGCTTCGCGCAGGAAGGTCTCCTGCGGGCGTCGTACCGCTATGGCGACGGCGAGCTGCACGACGAGCACCTGCACGCCCGGCTCGCGGAGGACCCGGAGCCGGTGCTGGGCTAGCGGGTCCTGGGCTGGCCGCTCGTCAGAGCGGCGAGCCGACCGGCCAGGTCGTCGCCCCGGCCGGTCACGACGACGTCGTCGAGGCCGAGCCATTCCGCCAGCAGGCGAAGCTCCGCGGCGAGCTCCTCGGGGAGCCGTTGCGGCGCACCCGGCTCGGCCCAGGCCGCCTGGACGAGCAGGGCCCCGCCCGGGCGGTCCGCCTTGACGTCGACTCGGGCGACCAGGGTGTCGTCGAGCAGGAACGGGAGCACGTAGTAGCCGAAGACGCGGTCCTCGGGCTTGGTGTAGATCTCGATGCGGTAGCGGAAGCCGAACAGGCGCTCCACCCGCTCGCGCCGCCACACCAACGGGTCGAAGGGCGCCAGCAGCGCCCGGGCGGCGACCGTGCGCGGGACGCGGGCGTCCCGGTGCAGGTAGGCCGTACGTCCCCAGCCGTCGACCTCCACCGGCACGAGGTCCCCAGAGTCCACGAGCTCGGCGACCGCCTGCTTGGAGTCCGGCGGCTTGAGCCGGAAGTAGTCGCGCAGGTCCGGCTCCGTGGCGACCCCGTGAGCGCGGGCGGCGATGCGCGTCAGCTCGCGGAAGGCCTCGTCCTCCGGGGGGTCGGGGAGCTCTCGGACCGGGCGCGGCAGGACCCGGTCGGTGAGGTCGTAGCGGCGCTCGAACTGCGGCGTCCGCCCCGCGGAGCTGACCAGCCCGCAGAAGAACAGATACTCGAGCGACATCTTGACCATCGACCAGTTCCATCCCCACTCCTCGCGGGTGCGGGGCCGGTCGTGCTCGAGCGCGGCCTCGACCTCCAGCGAGGTCATCGGGCCGTTCGCGCGGATCTCCTCGAGCACCGCGTCGACGAGCGCGGGGTTCTCCGCGACGATGCGCTGCATCGACCCCCACGCCTCCTCCTGCCACCGGCCCATCCGCCAGCGCAGCAACCGGTGCGTACGGGGCGGCACCAGGCTCGCGACGTGCGCCCAGTACTCGACCAGCCGCCGCGGCGGGCGGCTCGTGGCCCGGTCCAGCAGGCCCACGTCGTACGGGCCGAGGCGGGAGAACAGCGGCAGGGTCTGGGCCCGGGTGAGGACGTTGACGCTGTCGATCTGGAGGACGCCGATCCGGTCGACGACGCGCGTGAGGTCGCGCATGCCCGGCGCCGCCGGGCGCGGCGCGGCCAGCCCCTGCGCGGCGATCGCGGTCCGCCGGGCCTGCGCC
>DATJPE010000079.1 GCA_035506535.1 Actinomycetes bacterium
TATTCGCTACGAGCAGCTCGCGAACGCACTCAAGGTGCCGATGGGTGGTCGCGCGCCACTTGCCGACGTCTCGCGTGCGGTGCTCGAGCTGCGCAGGTCCAAGGGGATGGTGCTCGACCCGGCCGACCATGACACGTGGAGCGCGGGGTCGTTCTTCGTCAATCCGCTGCTCGACCTCGTCACCAGCGCGCAGCTGCCGCCGGACGCACCGCGCTGGCCGCAGGTCGACGGGACGGTCAAGACGTCCGCTGCTTGGTTGATCGAGCACGCCGGGTTCGCGCGCGGCTACGGCACTGGGCAAGCGAGACTGTCGAGCAAGCACGCACTTGCAATCACCAATCGCGGCCGCGCGACGACCAACGATGTCCTCGCACTCGCGCGCGAGATCAGATCAGGTGTGCGCGATCGCTTCCGCGTCGACCTGGTGCCGGAGCCCATCCTCGTCGGCTGCGACCTCTAGCCGACTCAGCGTGCGTCAGCAAACAGCTTCTGCAGCCGCGAGACCCCTTCGACGAGGTCCTCGTCGCTGAGTGCATAGGACAGGCGCACGTAGCCGGGCGTGCCGAAGGCCTCGCCTGGCACCACCGCGACCTCGGCCTCTTCGAGCATGACCTCGCAGAGCTCGGCCGACGTCGTCGGACGGTGGCCGCGGATGTCGAGTCCCAGCAGGCTCTTCACGGACGGGTAGCAGTAGAACGCACCCTCCGGCGTCGGGCACGTGACGCCCTCGATCTCGTTGAGCATCGCGGTCATCTGCAGGCGACGACGGTCGAAGGCGGTGCGCATCTCGGCGACTGCCGACAGGTCGCCGGACACCGCGGCGAGCGCGGCCGCCTGCGCGACGTTGGCGACGTTCGAGGTCGCGTGCGACTGCAGGTTCGTTGCGGCTTTGATGACGTCGTTGGGTCCGATCATCCAGCCCACGCGCCAGCCAGTCATCGCATACGTCTTCGCAACCCCGTTGACGACGACGCAACGGTCCGCGATCTCGGGCACCAGCGTCGGCATCGACGCGAAGTGCGCGTCGCCGTAGACCAGGTGCTCGTAGATCTCGTCGGTAACGACCCACAGGCCGCGGGTGGCCGCCCACTCGCCGATCTCGCGCACCTGCTCGGGCGTGTAGACCGCGCCGGTCGGGTTGGACGGTGACACGAAGACGAGCATCTTCGTGCGGTCGGTGGTGTGGGCCTCGAGCATCTCGATGCTCGCCCGGTAGCCGGTGGTCTCGTCAGTGAGGACGTCGACCGGCACACCACCCGCGAGTCGGATCGACTCGGGGTAGGTCGTCCAGTAAGGCGCGGGCAGCAGTACCTCGTCGCCGGGGTCGAGCAGCGTCGCGAACGTGTTGTACAGCGCGTGCTTGCCGCCGTTGGTGACCAGCACCTGGCTCGGCTCGACCTGGAAGCCCGAGTCGCGCAACGTCTTCTGCGCGATCGCGGCCTTCAGCTCGGGTGTGCCGCCCGCCGGCGTGTAGTGATGGTTGCGCGGCACCCGGCACGCTTCGATCGCCGCCTCGACGATGTAGTCGGGTGTCGGGAAGTCCGGCTCGCCCGCGCCGAAGACCACGACTGGACGCCCGGCCGCCTGCAGGGCCTTCGCCTTGGCGTCCACGGCGAGGGTCGCCGACTCCGAGATCGAGCCGATCCGGTGGGACACGCGTGCATGCTGGCTGCTCATGGCTCCATCGTCCCATCGTGTGAGTGGTGGCATGGCCGCAGGTAGCGCCGCGGGTGCCGATACCGAGCCTCAACGGGTCGTGATCGCGGTTCGACTCCGACCCGAGCCACCCCGTACACTCGACCGTCTGGCGGCCTGCCGCCCCTGCGCCAGCCTGCCCAGATCGGTCCGTCCAAGGCCCGCGGGGAGTCAGGCGCTGGGTCGACGAACTGCCGGAGGGGCGTGGCTCAACTGGCAGAGCGTCGGTCTCCAAAACCGAAGGTTGCAGGTTCAAGTCCTGTCGCACCTGCGCCTTCGGGCACGACACCAGCACTATCAGCAAGCGAGATGACCGAGGTGAGGACGAGTGGCTGAGAGTCGCGGGGCCACCGCAACCCCTGAGCGTGGGCGCAAGCCTGCCGCTGCGAAGAAGCCCAACCTCTTCGCGCGCATGGGGCTCTATTACCGGCAGGTCGTCAGCGAGCTGCGCAAGGTCGTCTGGCCGACGCGCAAGGAGCTCGTGACCTACACGATCGTCGTCGTCGTGTTCGTCAGCGTGCTGATGGGCTATGTCGCAGTGCTGGACTACGGGTTCGGCAAATTGGTCCTGAAGATCTTCGGTTAGCTCGGCCGATCGCCGACCCGCACCATCCGATTCGTTGAAGTGAAGGAATGCACGTGACCGACTCCCCGCTGTTCGCCGAGGCTGGCTCCTCGACGCAGCAGTCGCCTGCCGTCCAGGACGCGCCCGCTCACGCCTCCACTGACGTGGCCGCCGGCGACGAGGTCGAGGTCACGGAGTTCGTCGAGGTGCTCACGGACGACGAGGGCGAGGTCCTGGGAGCCGAGGTCATTGATGTCGTGACCGACCCCGACGGCGACGTCATCGAGGACCCGGTCGAGGCCTTCCGCGTGCAGATGCGCGCGATGCCGGGTGACTGGTTCGTCGTGCACTCCTACGCGGGCTACGAGAACCGGGTGAAGGCCAACCTCGAGAGCCGTACCAGCTCCCTCAACATGGAGGACTACATCTTCCAGGTCGAGGTCCCCACCGAGGACGTGGTGGAGATCAAGAACGGCCAGCGCAAGAACGTGCGGCGCAACAAGTTCCCCGGGTACGTCCTCGTGCGCATGGACCTCTCCGACGAGTCCTGGTCAGCCGTGCGCCACACCCCTGGCGTGACCGGCTTCGTCGGCCACGCGCACCAGCCCACCCCGCTCACCGTGGACGAGGTCATCGCGATCCTCGGCCCGACCGTGGAGACCAAGGAGAAGGCCGCGCCGCAGGTGGCCGTCCTGGACTTCGCCGTCGGCGACTCGGTCACCGTCATCGACGGGCCGTTCGCCACCCTGCAGGCGACCATCCACGAGATCAACCCGGACACCCAGCGGGTCAAGGGTCTCGTCGAGATCTTCGGCCGGGAGACCCCGGTCGAGCTGGCGTTCAGCCAGATCCAGAAGAACTGACCGTCAGCGCACCGAACCCTCGAGGAAGTCCAGCATGCCCCCCAAGAAGAAGCTCGCGGCGATCATCAAGCTGCAGATCAACGCCGGCGCGGCCACGCCCGCGCCCCCGGTCGGCCCGGCGCTCGGCCAGCACGGCGTGAACATCATGGAGTTCTGCAAGGCCTACAACGCGGCGACGGAGTCGCAGCGCGGCCAGGTCGTCCCGGTCGAGATCTCGGTCTATGAGGACCGCTCGTTCACCTTCGTGACCAAGACCCCTCCCGCGGCGCGCCTGATCCTCAAGGCGGCCGGGGTGGAGAAGGGCTCGCCGACCCCCCACACGGTCAAGGTCGCCTCGATCAGCCGCGCCCAGGTGCGCGAGATCGCCGAGCTCAAGATGCCCGACCTGAACGCCAACGACCTCGACGCCGCCGAGCGGATCATCGCCGGCACCGCCCGCCAGATGGGCATCACCGTCAAGGACTGACCCGCCGCACCCGCGGCACGTGGGAGGGGCTGCTTCGCCCCGCACGTACCACGACCTCCCGAAACCCCAGGCCCGGCCGGCCGACGCCGGTCTGGGGCCCGAACGACAGGAAGGCAGCACCATGAAGCGCAGCAAGGCCTATCGCGCCGCCGCGGAGCTCATCGACGCCGACGCGCTCTACTCGCCGCTGGAGGCCGTCCGCCTCGCGCGCAAGACCTCGACCACGAAGTACGACGCCACCGTCGAGGTCGCCCTGCGCCTCGGCGTCGACCCGCGCAAGGCCGACCAGATGGTCCGCGGCACCGTCAACCTCCCGCACGGCACGGGCAAGACCGCGCGTGTGCTGGTGTTCGCGACCGGTGAGCGGGCGGAGGCGGCCCGCGCCGCCGGCGCGGACATCGTGGGCGCCGACGAGCTCATCGCCGAGGTCGAGGGCGGCCGACTGGACTTCGACGCCGTGGTCGCCACCCCGGACCTCATGGGCAAGGTCGGCCGGCTCGGCCGGGTCCTCGGTCCGCGCGGCCTCATGCCCAACCCCAAGACCGGAACCGTGACCCCCGACGTGGCCAAGGCGGTCACCGACATCAAGGGCGGCAAGATCGAGTTCCGGGTGGACCGGCACGCGAACCTGCACTTCATCATCGGCAAGACGTCCTTCTCCGACCAGAACCTCGTGGAGAACTACGCCGCGGCTGTCGATGAGGTGCTGCGGCTCAAGCCGGCGGCGGCCAAGGGCCGCTACGTCAAGAAGGCGACCTTCGCGACCACGATGGGCCCCGGCATCCCGGTCGACCCCAACCGCACCCGCAACCTCATGGCCGAGGACGTCGAGGCCTGACCCCGGCCGCCCGCCTCGGATTTGGCGGGCTGGCGCGGCTGCCCGTAGTCTTCGGGCAGCCAAAGACCGCTGGTCGTCGCCCTCAGGGGCGGCCGAAGGACCCCGAGGGGCCGGCCCGCGCAGGTGAACGAGTCGTCCCGCCAACGCGGTCAACGCCCCGTGCGCCTGCGCCGGGGCGTTTCGCCGTTCGACGGGGGCCTCGTCCGCCCGGGAGCGCCGTCCGGCGCCACCCGGAAGGAGGCCCATGCCGAGGCCGGACAAGGCGGCGACCGTCGCCGAGCTCACCGAGGAGTTCCGCTCCTCCTCCGCCGCGGTTCTCACCGAGTACCGCGGCCTGACGGTCAGCCAGCTCAAGGCGCTGCGGGTGGCCCTCGGGCCGACCACGTCCTACGCGGTCGTCAAGAACACCCTCACCAAGATCGCGGCCCGCGAGGCCGGCGTCGAGGGCTTCGCTGAGCTGCTCACTGGTCCCTCTGCCATCGCCTTCGTCAAGGGCGACCCGGTCGAGGCGGCCCGAGGCCTCCGCGACTTCGCGAAGGCGCATCCGCTGCTCGTCATCAAGGGCGGGATCATGGACGGCCGGCCGCTGTCGGCCGCCGAGCTGCGCACCCTCGCCGATCTCGAGTCGCGCGAGGTCCTGCTGGCCAAGCTGGCCGGGGCCATGAAGGCCTCGCTGTCCGGGGCCGTCGCGCTCTTCGCGGCGCCGCTGGCGCAGACCGCCCGGCTCATCGAGGCGCTACGGCAGAAGGCCGAGGCCGACCCGAGCATCCTCACCGGAGGTGCCGGTACGCCTGCCGCGGTTGCGCCCGAGCCGCCGGCCGGGGCCCAGGCCGCCGAGGAGGCGGCACAGGACGCCGAGCCGGACGACACCGAGGCGGCGCAGACCGCCGAGCAGGACGACACCGAGGCGGCGCAGACCGCCGAGCCGGACGACACCGAGGCGGCGCAGACCGCCGAGCCGGACGACACCGAGGCGGCACAGACCGCCGAGCCGGACGACACCGAGGCGGCGCAGACCGCCGATCCCCAGGGCTGAGGCCCGACCACCCACGAGGGCGCCCGAGGGCGCCCGCGGCCCGGTCCGGGCCCTGTCAGGAAGGAACCACCATGGCGAAGCTCAGCAACGCCGATCTCCTCGATGCGTTCAAGGAGATGTCCCTCATCGAGCTCTCGGAGTTCGTCAAGTCCTTCGAGGACACCTTCGGCGTCACCGCCGCCGCGCCGGTGGCGGTCGCGGCCCCGGGTGCGGCCGCCCCGGCCGCCCCGGCTGAGGCGGAGGCCGAGCAGGACGAGTTCGACGTCGTCCTCGAGGGCGCCGGCGACAAGAAGATCCAGGTCATCAAGGAGGTCCGCACGCTGACCAGCCTCGGGCTGAAGGAGGCCAAGGACCTCGTCGACGGCACGCCGGCGACCGTCCTCGAGAAGGTCAACAAGGAGACGGCCGAGAAGGCCAAGGCCGCCCTCGAGGGCGCCGGCGCCACGGTGACCGTCAAGTAGCTCCCAGCTCGGGGAGGGGTCGGGCCGCCGCCTGTCGGATCGGGCGGCGGGCCCGACCCCCTCTCTGTCTGTCCCGACGGGTCCCGGCCCGCCTCTGCTTGTCTCGAGGGGCCCCGGCCCCGCCTCTGCTTGTCTCGACGGGTCCCGGCCCCGCCTCTGCTTGTCCCGTCGGGGGACCCGTGTCAGCGACGCCCGACCGAGGCGCGAGGACGCAGCGTGCGGGTGATGTGTGGGGCGGGGTGCTTGACCCGACCCGCCCGGCCTGTCACGCTTCCGCCCGAGCCGACGTACGGACGCTTCTGGCGTACCCGCGCCGGCTCAGCACGGCTCGCACGGCGGTGGTTCACGGCTCCACGGACCCCGTTCGACAGCGGCGTGCCCCCTCGGGTATGCTGCCTCTTTGCGCTGCCCTCCTCCGCCCCGTGACGCCGTTCCCGCATGACGTCGCCCCGGGCCGTCCGGCATGCGCCTGAACCGCCTGCGAGTCTTCGGAAGGACGCCTCTTGGCCCCCTCGCGCACTGCCTCCGCGAATCCCCGCTCCACCACTTCCGGCTCCGGCCGGGTCTCCTTCGCCAAGATCCGCGAACCGCTGGAGGTCCCGAACCTCCTGGCACTGCAGACCGACTCCTTCGACTGGCTGCTCGGCAACGACGCCTGGAAGGCTCGGGTCGAGGCGGCCAAGGCCTCGGGGCTGTCGGTCCCTGACCGGTCCGGCCTCGAGGAGATCTTCGAGGAGATCAGCCCCATCGAGGACTTCTCGGGCTCGATGTCGCTGACCTTCCGCGACCACCGCTTCGAGCCGGCCAAGAACTCCATCGAGGAGTGCAAGGAGCGCGACTTCACCTACGCCGCGCCGCTGTTCGTCACGGCCGAGTTCATGAACAACGAGACCGGTGAGATCAAGAGCCAGACGGTCTTCATGGGCGACTTCCCGCTCATGACCGACAAGGGCACCTTCATCATCAACGGCACCGAGCGGGTCGTGGTGTCCCAGCTGGTCCGCAGCCCGGGCGTCTACTTCAGCCGGACCGCCGACAAGACCTCGGACAAGGACGTCTTCGAGGCCAAGATCATCCCGTCGCGGGGTGCCTGGCTGGAGTTCGAGATCGACAAGAAGGACATGGTCGGTGTCCGGCTGGACCGCAAGCGCAAGCAGTCGGTCACCGTGCTGCTCAAGGCGCTGGGGTGGGACAACGAGAAGATCCTCGCCGAGTTCGGCGACTTCGAGTCGATGCGGCTGACCCTGGAGAAGGACCACACGACCGGCCAGGACGACGCGCTGCTCGACATCTACCGCAAGCTGCGCCCGGGTGAGCCCCCGACCAAGGAGGCCGCGCAGACGCTGCTCGACAACCTCTACTTCAACCCCAAGCGCTACGACCTGGCCAAGGTCGGGCGCTACAAGGTGAACAAGAAGCTGGGCCTCGACCTGCCCCTCTCCCAGGGCGTCCTCACCCTCGACGACATCGCCGCGGCGATCCGTTACCTCGTCTCGCTGCACGCGGGCGAGGGCGTCATCACCCTGGCGAGCGGTGAGGTCCGCACCGAGACCGACGACATCGACCACTTCGGCAACCGGCGCCTGCGAACGGTCGGCGAGCTCATCCAGAACCAGGTCCGCACCGGCCTGGCCCGCATGGAGCGCGTGGTCCGCGAGCGGATGACCACCCAGGACGTCGAGGCGATCACACCGCAGACCCTGATCAACATCCGGCCGGTGGTGGCCTCCATCAAGGAGTTCTTCGGCACCAGCCAGCTCTCGCAGTTCATGGACCAGACCAATCCGCTGGCCGGCCTGACCCACAAGCGCCGGCTGTCCGCGCTCGGTCCCGGTGGCCTGTCGCGGGAGCGGGCGGGCTTCGAGGTGCGCGACGTGCACCCGTCCCACTACGGCCGGATGTGCCCGATCGAGACGCCGGAGGGTCCCAACATCGGGCTCATCGGCTCCCTCGCGACCTACGGGCGGGTCAACGCCTTCGGGTTCGTCGAGACGCCCTACCGGCGGGTCGAGAACGGCCGGGTCAGCGACGCGGTCACCTACCTCACCGCCGACGAGGAGGACCTGCACGTCATCGCGCAGGCGAACGCGCCGCTCACCGAGGACGGGACCTTCGCTGAGGCCCGTGTCCTGGTCCGGCGCCGCAACGGCGAGGTCGACTACGTCCAGCCCTCCGACGTCGACTACATGGACGTCTCCCCGCGGCAGATGGTCTCGGTCGCGACCGCGATGATCCCCTTCCTCGAGCACGACGACGCCAACCGGGCGCTGATGGGCTCGAACATGCAGCGCCAGGCGGTGCCGCTCCTGCGCGCCGAGGCGCCGCTCGTCGGCACGGGCATGGAGTTTCGTGCCGCCGTCGACGCCGGCGACGTCGTGGTCGCCGCCAAGGCAGGTGTCGTGGAGGAGGTCTCGGCCGACCACGTCACGGTCGCCAACGACGACGCCACCCACACGACGTACCGGATCGCGAAGTTCGTCCGCTCCAACCAGGGGACCTCGTTCAACCAGAAGGTCATCGTCGTCGAGGGCGACCGGGTCGAGGTCGGCGAGGTGATCGCCGACGGCCCGTGCACCCAGAACGGCGAGATGGCGCTCGGCAAGAACCTGCTCGTCGCGTTCATGCCCTGGGAGGGTCACAACTACGAGGACGCGATCATCTTGTCGCAGCGCCTCGTCCAGGACGACGTCTTGTCCTCGATCCACATCGAGGAGCACGAGGTCGACGCGCGTGACACCAAGCTCGGACCGGAGGAGATCACGCGGGACATCCCGAACGTCTCCGAGGAGATCCTCGCCGACCTGGACGAGCGCGGCATCATCCGCATCGGCGCCGACGTCGTCCCCGGCGACATCCTGGTCGGCAAGGTGACGCCCAAGGGCGAGACCGAGCTCACCCCGGAGGAGCGCCTGCTGCGGGCCATCTTCGGCGAGAAGGCGCGCGAGGTGCGCGACACCTCGCTCAAGGTGCCGCACGGGGAGTCCGGCAAGATCATCGGGGTCCGCGTCTTCGACCGCGAGGAGGGCGACGAGCTGCCCCCCGGCGTCAACCAGCTGGTCCGGGTCTACGTCGCGCAGAAGCGCAAGATCACCGACGGCGACAAGCTCGCCGGGCGACACGGGAACAAGGGCGTCATCGCCAAGATCCTCCCGGTCGAGGACATGCCGTTCCTCGAGGACGGCACACCGGTCGACATCGTGCTCAACCCGCTGGGCGTCCCGGGCCGGATGAACGTCGGGCAGGTCCTGGAGACCCACCTGGGCTGGGTGGCCAAGACCGGGTGGCAGGTCGACGGCTCCGACGAGGAGTGGAAGCGAAGCCTGGAGCGCATCGGGGCGAGCGTGGGCGCGCCGGGCACCAACGTGGCGACCCCGGTGTTCCACGGTGCGCGCGAGGACGAGATCACCGGGCTCCTCGGCTCCACCCTGCCCAACGCCGACGGCCAGCAGCTGATCGGCTCCTCGGGCAAGGCGCGGCTGTTCGACGGGCGCTCAGGTGAGCCGTTCAAGGACCCGATCTCGGTCGGCTACATCTACATCCTCAAGCTGCTGCACCTCGTCGATGACAAGATCCACGCGCGGTCGACCGGCCCGTACTCGATGATCACGCAGCAGCCCCTGGGCGGGAAGGCCCAGTTCGGCGGCCAGCGCTTCGGCGAGATGGAGGTCTGGGCTCTGGAGGCCTACGGCGCCTCCTACGCCCTGCAGGAGCTGCTCACCATCAAGTCCGACGACGTGCTGGGCCGGGTGAAGGTCTACGAGGCCATCGTCAAGGGCGAGAACATCCCCGAGCCCGGGATCCCGGAGTCGTTCAAGGTCTTGATCAAGGAGATGCAGTCGCTTTGCCTCAACGTCGAGGTGCTCTCCAGCGACGGTCTGGCGATCGAGATGCGCGACACCGACGAGGACGTGTTCCGCGCCGCCGAGGAGCTCGGCATCGACTTGTCACGCCGTGAGCCGAACAGCGTCGAAGAGGTCTGACCCACCGGCAGCCCTGCTGTCACCGGCCGCCCGTCGGCCACCCCCCAGTAGCACAGTGCACCAAGGAATCCGAGAGAAGGAACTCCGTGCTCGACGTCAACTTCTTCGACGAGCTGCGCATCGGCCTGGCCACCGCTGACGACATCCGCCAGTGGTCGCACGGCGAGGTCAAGAAGCCCGAGACGATCAACTACCGCACCTTGAAGCCGGAGAAGGACGGCCTCTTCTGCGAGAAGATCTTCGGTCCCACCCGGGACTGGGAGTGCTACTGCGGCAAGTACAAGCGGGTGCGGTTCAAGGGCATCATCTGCGAGCGCTGCGGGGTCGAGGTGACCCGGGCCAAGGTGCGTCGCGAGCGGATGGGCCACATCGAGCTGGCCGCGCCGGTGACCCATATCTGGTACTTCAAGGGCGTGCCGAGCCGGCTCGGCTACCTGCTCGACCTCGCGCCGAAGGACCTGGAGAAGGTCATCTACTTCGCGGCGTACATGATCACCCAGGTCGACGAAGAGGCCCGCCACCGCGACCTGCCCTCGCTCGAGGCCAAGATCTCCGTCGAGAAGCAGCAGGTGGCCAACCGACGTGATGCCGACGTCGACACCCGGAGCAAGAAGCTCGAGGCCGACCTCGCCGAGCTCGAGGGTGAAGGCGCCAAGGGCGACGTACGCCGCAAGGTCCGTGAAGGTGCCGAGCGCGAGATGGCGCAGATCCGCCGCCGGGCCGACGCCGAGATCGCCCGCCTCGAAGAGGTGTGGGACCGGTTCAAGAACCTCAAGGTGCAAGACCTCGAGGGCGACGAGCTGCTCTACCGCGAGATGCGGGACCGGTTCGGGATGTACTTCTCCGGCGGTATGGGCGCCGCGGCGATCCAGAAGCGGCTGGAGACCTTCGACCTCGAGGGCGAGGCGGAGAAGCTGCGCGAGGTGATCCGGACCGGCAAGGGCCAGCGCAAGACGCGCGCTCTCAAGCGGCTCAAGGTCGTGTCGGCGTTCCTCAACACGACCAACAGCCCGATGGGGATGGTCCTGGACTGCGTCCCCGTCATCCCGCCGGACCTGCGTCCGATGGTGCAGCTCGACGGCGGTCGCTTCGCCACCAGCGACCTCAACGACCTCTACCGCCGGGTGATCAACCGCAACAACCGGCTCAAGCGGCTCCTCGACCTCGGCGCGCCCGAGATCATCGTCAACAACGAGAAGCGCATGCTCCAGGAGGCGGTCGACGCGCTGTTCGACAACGGCCGCCGCGGGCGCCCCGTCACCGGCCCGGGCAACCGGCCGCTGAAGTCGCTGTCCGACATGCTCAAGGGCAAGCAGGGTCGATTCCGGCAGAACCTGCTCGGCAAGCGGGTGGACTACTCCGGGCGGTCGGTGATCGTCGTCGGCCCCCAGCTCAAGCTGCACCAGTGCGGACTGCCCAAGCAGATGGCGCTGGAGCTGTTCAAGCCCTTCGTGATGAAGCGGCTGGTCGACCTCAACCACGCCCAGAACATCAAGTCCGCCAAGCGGATGGTCGAGCGGGCCCGGCCGGTCGTCTGGGACGTCCTCGAGGAGGTCATCTCCGAGCACCCGGTGCTACTCAACCGCGCCCCGACGCTGCACCGGCTGGGCATCCAGGCCTTCGAGCCGCAGCTTGTCGAGGGCAAGGCGATCCAGATCCACCCGCTGGTCTGCACGGCGTTCAACGCCGACTTCGACGGCGACCAGATGGCGGTGCACCTGCCGTTGTCGGCCGAGGCCCAGGCCGAGGCACGCATCCTGATGCTGTCCTCGAACAACATCCTCTCGCCCGCGCACGGGCGCCCGATCACGGCGCCGACGCAGGACATGGTGCTGGGCCTGTACTACCTCACGACCCAGCTCGACGGCGCGGTCGGGGAGGGTCGGTCCTTCGCCAGCGTCTCCGAGGCGATCATGGCCTACGACAACCGCGAGCTCGACCTGCGCGCGCGCGTCCAGCTTCGCCTTCGCGACGTCGTCCCCCCGCCGGGGACGACCATGCCGGAGGGCTGGGTGGAGGGCGACCCGTTCCTCATCACCACCACCCTCGGTCGGGCCCTGTTCAACGAGGCCCTGCCGGTCGACTACGCCTACGTCGACGAGGAGGTCGGCAAGAAGCAGCTGTCGGCGATCGTCAACGACCTCGCCGAGCGCTACCCCAAGGTCCAGGTCGCGGCCACCCTCGACGCCCTCAAGGCGGCCGGCTTCCACTGGGCGACTCGGGCGGGCGTCACGATCGGGATCGAGGACGTGGTCACCCCGCCGCGCAAGACCGAGATCCTCAACTCCTACGAGGCCAAGGCGGAGAAGGTCCAGAGCCAGTACGAGACCGGTCTGATCACCGACGACGAGCGTCGCCAGGAGCTGATCGAGATCTGGACCCAGGCGACCAACGAGGTCGCGCGCGAGATGGAGGCCAACTTCCCGACCGGCAACCCGGTCTGGATGATGGTCCACTCTGGTGCCCGAGGGAACATGATGCAGGTCCGCCAGATCGCGGGCATGCGCGGACTCGTGGCCAACCCGAAGGGCGAGATCATCCCGCGCCCGATCAAGGCCAACTTCCGCGAGGGCCTGTCGGTGCTGGAGTACTTCATCTCGACCCACGGCGCGCGCAAGGGTCTGGCCGACACAGCACTGCGCACGGCGGACTCCGGCTACCTGACCCGCCGTCTGGTCGACGTCTCGCAGGACGTGATCATCCGCGAGGACGACTGCGGCACCGACCGCGGCCTGACGTTCCCGATCGCGGTGCGCACGGCGGACGGCGGGCTGCGCAAGGCCGACGACGTCGAGAGCACGGCGTACTCGCGCACCCTCGCCGAGGACGTCACCATCGACGGCGAGGTCATCGCGGTGGCTGGCGCCGACGTGTCCATCCCGCTCATCGACGCGATGGTCGCCCACGGCGTGGAGCAGGTGAAGGTCCGCAGCGTCCTGACCTGTGACAGTCGGGTGGGGACCTGCGCCATGTGCTACGGGCGTTCGATGGCGACCGGGAAGCTGGTCGACGTGGGTGAGGCGGTGGGGATCATCGCCGCCCAGTCCATCGGCGAGCCGGGAACCCAGCTCACCATGCGGACCTTCCACACCGGCGGTGTGGCCGGCGAGGACATCACGCACGGCCTGCCCCGGGTGGTCGAGCTGTTCGAGGCCCGGACGCCCAAGGGCGTGGCCCCGATCAGCGAGGCGGCCGGCCGGGTCCGCATCGAGGACTCGGACAAGGCCCGCAAGATCGTCGTCGTCCCGGACGACGGGTCGGACGAGGTCGCGTACGCGGTCTCCAAGCGCGGCCGGCTCCTGGTCGGCGAGGGCGACCACGTCGAGGTGGGCCAGCAGCTCATCGTCGGCGCTGTCGACCCCAAGCAGGTGCTGCGCATCCTCGGCCCGCGCGCGGTCCAGCGTCATCTGGTCGAGCAGGTCCAGGACGTCTACCGCAGCCAGGGCGTGTCGATCCACGACAAGCACATCGAGGTGATCGTCCGGCAGATGCTCAAGCGGGTGACCATCCTGGAGTCCGGCGACTCAGAGATGCTGCCCGGCGAGCTCGTCGAGCGCGCCAGCTTCGAGGCGGAGAACCGCCGGGTGGTCGCCGAGGGCGGTGCGCCGGCGGCGGGCCGCCCGGAGCTGATGGGGATCACGAAGGCCTCGCTGGCCACCGACTCGTGGCTGTCGGCGGCCTCCTTCCAGGAGACGACGCGGGTCCTCACGGACGCGGCCATCCACGCCAAGTCCGACCCGCTGCTCGGCCTGAAGGAGAACGTCATCATCGGCAAGCTGATCCCGGCCGGTACGGGGCTGCCCCGCTACCGCGACATCCGGGTGGAGCCCACCGAGGAGGCCAAGGCCGCGGTGTACTCCCTGTCCGTCTACGACGACGTGGACTACACGGCGTCCTTCGGCGGCGGCAGCGGCCAGGCCGTGACCCTCGAGGAGTTCGACTACGACCCCTACAGCCGGTGACCAGGGCGGGGTGGTCGCGCCACGGCGCTACCGCCCCGCTTTGACCCCTCCTGCGCGGCGCGGGTAGCCTCTCCGCGTCGGGCCTGGGGTCCCCCGGGCCTCATGCGCGCGCTCGCACGAGCGCCGTCCCGCTCTCATGACGGACCGCAGTCCGTGGGGGAGCAGCCGACACGCCCGACCTCGGGGGTCGGACGTGGGGCCCCACGACGACCGAGTGCCCCGACCGACGCCCACGACAAGATCACGAAGAGACCCGGAGACGTAGTGCCCACGATCCAGCAGCTGGTCCGCAAGGGCCGCCAGGACAAGATCGGCAAGACCAAGACGCCCGCCCTCAAGGGCAGCCCCCAGCGGCGGGGCGTCTGCACGCGCGTGTACACCACGACGCCGAAGAAGCCGAACTCCGCCCTGCGCAAGGTCGCCCGGGTGCGCCTGACCAGCCAGATCGAGGTCACGGCCTACATCCCCGGGGTCGGCCACAACCTGCAGGAGCACTCGATCGTGCTCGTCCGTGGCGGTCGGGTGAAGGACCTGCCCGGGGTCCGTTACAAGATCATCCGTGGGTCGCTCGACACCCAGGGCGTGAAGAACCGCAAGCAGGCCCGCAGCCGCTACGGCGCGAAGAAGGAGAAGAGCTGATGCCCCGCAAGGGCCCCGCGCCCAAGCACCCGGTCGTCGTCGACCCGGTCTACAACTCCCCGCTGGTCACCGCCCTGGTCAACAAGGTCCTCCTCGACGGGAAGAAGTCCGTCGCGGAGCGCATCGTCTACGGCGCGCTCGAGGGCTGCCGGACCAAGACGGGAACCGACCCCGTGGTGACCCTCAAGCGGGCGCTCGACAACGTCAAGCCCACCCTCGAGGTCCGGCCCCGCCGCGTGGGCGGCGCCACCTACCAGGTGCCGGTCGAGGTGCGAGCCGGCCGCTCGAGCACGCTCGCGTTGCGCTGGCTGGTCATGTACTCCCGCCAGCGGCGCGAGAAGACGATGACCGAGCGCCTGATGAACGAGCTGCTCGACGCGAGCAACGGCCTCGGCGCCAGCGTCAAGCGGCGCGAGGACACCCACAAGATGGCGGAGTCCAACAAGGCCTTCGCCCACTACCGCTGGTAGCGGCGCGAGCCGCCCCAGCCCCCCAGACGACGAGAGAACGAGGAAGACGCCCCCGTGGCCACCGAAACCGCCGCCGCCCTGGCCAAGGTCCGCAACATCGGGATCATGGCCCACATCGACGCGGGCAAGACCACCACGACCGAGCGGATCCTGTTCTACACCGGCATCAACTACAAGATCGGCGAGGTGCACGAGGGCGCCGCGACGATGGACTGGATGCCGCAGGAGCAGGAACGTGGCATCACCATCACCTCCGCCGCGACCACCTGCCAGTGGGACGGCCACACGATCAACATCATCGACACCCCGGGCCACGTCGACTTCACCGTCGAGGTGGAGCGCTCGCTGCGCGTGCTCGACGGCGCGGTCGCGGTCTTCGACGGGGTCGCCGGCGTCGAGCCGCAGTCGGAGACGGTGTGGCGCCAGGCCGACCGGTACGCCGTACCGCGCATCTGTTTCGTGAACAAGCTGGACCGTGTCGGCGCGGAGTTCCACCGCTGCGTGGACATGATCCGCACCCGGCTCGCCGCTACCCCACTGGTCCTGCAGCTGCCGATCGGCACCGAGGCCGAGTTCACCGGCGTGGTCGACCTGGTCGGCATGAAGGCGCTGGTCTGGTCGGCCGACGCCCCCAAGGGCGAGATGTACGACACCATCGACATCCCGGCCACCCACGTGGAGGCGGCCCGAACCGCTAGGGACGAGCTGCTGGAGACCCTCGCCGAGAACGACGACCAGGCGATGGAGGACTACCTCGAGGGCAAGGAGCCCAGCGAGGAGGAGCTCATCGCGGCGATCCGCCGGGCAACCGTCACGAGCAAGCTGACGCCGGTGCTGTGCGGCTCGGCGTTCAAGAACAAGGGCGTCCAGCCCATGCTCGACGCCGTCGTGCGCTACCTGCCCTCCCCGCTGGACGTCGACGCCATCCAGGGCCACGCCGTGGGTGATGAGAGCACCGTGGTGGAGCGCAAGCCCTCCGAGAGCGAGCCGTTCTCGGCGCTGGCCTTCAAGATCATGAGCGACCCCCACCTCGGCAAGCTCACCTATATCCGCGTCTACTCCGGGGCGCTCACGTCGGGGACCCAGGTGCTCAACAGCACCAAGGGCCGCAAGGAGCGCATCGGCAAGATCTACAAGATGCACGCGAACAAGCGTGAGGAGATCGACCGCGTCGGAGCGGGCCACATCGTCGCGGTCATGGGTCTCAAGGACACGACCACCGGGGACACCCTGTGCTCCGACAGCGCGCCGGTGATCCTGGAGTCGATGACCTTCCCGGCCCCGGTCATCCACGTGGCCGTGGAGCCGAAGACCAAGAGCGACCAGGAGAAGCTGGGCACGGCCATCCAGCGTCTGTCCGAGGAGGACCCGACTTTCCAGGTCCGGACCGACGAGGAGACCGGCCAGACGATCATCGCGGGCATGGGCGAGCTGCACCTCGACGTCCTCGTCGACCGGATGCGCCGGGAGTTCAACGTCGAGGCCAACGTCGGCAAGCCGCAGGTGGCCTACCGCGAGACCATCACCAAGCCGGTGACCAAGGTGGAGTACACCCACAAGAAGCAGACGGGTGGCTCGGGGCAGTACGCCCGCGTGATCATCGACATCGAGCCGACCGGCGGTGACGGGGACGGCGGATACGAGTTCGTCAACGCCGTCACCGGCGGCCGCATCCCCCGGGAGTACATCCCCTCGGTGGACGCCGGCTGCCAGGACGCCATGGAGTTCGGCGTCGTGGCCGGCTACCCCCTCGTCGACGTCAAGGTGACCCTGCAGGACGGGGCCTACCACGAGGTCGACTCTTCCGAGCTCGCCTTCAAGATCGCCGGTTCGATGGCGTTCAAGGAGGCGGCACGGCGTGCCGCGCCGGTGCTGATGGAGCCCATGATGGCCGTCGAGGTCACCACCCCCGAGGACTTCATGGGCGATGTCATCGGCGACCTCAACAGCCGTCGTGGCCAGATCCAGTCGATGGACGAGCGGATGGGCTCGCGCATCGTCACCGCGCTCGTGCCCCTGTCGGAGATGTTCGGCTATGTCGGAGACCTCCGGAGCAAGACGCAGGGCCGGGCCAGCTACTCCATGCAGTTCCACTCCTACGCCCAGGTCCCGACCAACGTGGCGCAGGAGATCATCGCCAAGGCTCGAGGCGAGTAGCCGAGAACCAGGGCGAGCGGCTCGAGGCGAGTAGCCGAGGCCCGAGACAACAACCCCCCGAGACAACAACCCACGGGTACGAGCACCAGCACCGGCCCACCCCCGACCGAACGCCAGCACCGAACGGCGTACGTACGTCCTAGGAGGACAGCAGTGGCGAAGGCGAAGTTCGAGCGGACTAAGCCGCACGTCAACATCGGCACCATCGGGCACATCGACCACGGGAAGACGACCCTGACCGCGGCGATCACCCGAGTGCTGCACGACAAGTACCCGGACATCAACCCCTTCACACCCTTCGACCAGATCGACAAGGCGCCCGAGGAGCGACAGCGCGGCATCACCATCTCGATCGCGCACGTCGAGTACCAGACCGAGGCACGCCACTACGCCCACGTCGACTGCCCCGGTCACGCTGACTACATCAAGAACATGATCACCGGCGCGGCCCAGATGGACGGCGCCATCCTGGTGGTCGCGGCGACCGACGGCCCGATGCCGCAGACCAAGGAGCACGTCCTCCTGGCCCGCCAGGTCGGCGTCCCCTACATCGTCGTGGCACTGAACAAGGCGGACATGGTCGACGACGAGGAGATCCTCGAGCTCGTCGAGCTCGAGGTCCGCGAGCTGCTCAGCGAGTACGAGTTCCCCGGCGATGACGTCCCGGTCGTGCGCGTGTCGGCGCTCAAGGCGCTCGAGGGCGACCCGGAGTGGAGCGCGAAGCTGCTGGAGCTCATGCAGGCCGTCGACGACAACATCCCGACGCCGGTGCGTGAGACCGAGAAGCCGTTCCTGATGCCGATCGAGGACGTCTTCACGATCACCGGCCGCGGCACCGTCGTGACCGGCCGCATCGAGCGCGGCGTGATCAAGGTCAACGAGACCGTCGAGATCGTCGGCATCCGCCCGGAGAAGCAGAGCACCACGGTCACCGGC